>NZ_JBARYR010000156.1:0-4665 GCF_049648075.1 Rubrivirga sp.
GCAACAGTGGTGGAGGCGGCGGTGGCCGCGGCCGCCGATAATCGAACTGACTTCGGGCGCGCCCCCCGGCGCGCCCTCACCTAGACGACGACTGACATGTTGATGCCGAAGCGGACCAAGTTCCGCAAGATGCAGAAGGGCCGGAGGAAGGGGCTCGCCCAGCGCGGCGCCCGGATCAACTTCGGCGACTACGGAATCAAGGCGCTCGACGCCGGCTGGCTCACGTCCCGCCAGATCGAGGCCGCTCGTATCGCCATGACCCGACGCATGAAGCGTCAGGGCAAGGTGTGGATCCGTGTCTTCCCCGACAAGCCGATCACCAAGAAGCCGGCCGAGACCCGAATGGGTAAAGGCAAGGGCTCGCCCGAGTACTGGGTGGCCGTCGTCAAGCCCGGCCGCGTCTTGTTCGAGGTCGGTGGTGTGGACGAGGAGACGGCACGCGAGGCGTTGCGCCTGGCGATTCAGAAGCTCCCTGTCAAGGCCAAGTTCGTGATGCGTCCCGAGATGGTGACCGTTCCTCCGCCGGCGTCTGCGTCGGGCGAGGACGAGGCCGCCATCGAGGTCGAGATCGACAACGTGGACCTGACCAAGATCTACGGACTCGGGGACACGATGGCCGAGCAACTCATCGAGGCCGGCATCGACAGCTACCAAGCGGTCGCCGACGCCGACGTCGAGACGTTGCGCGAGATCATCTCCGCCGACGGCACCGACGACCAGTCGGTCAACGAAGAGACCTGGGCCAAGCAGGCGCAGTTCTTCGTTGACGACGACTTGGACGGGCTCGACACTTACGTCGAGGAGCTCCGCGAAGCCGATGGCAACGTCGTCGAGATCGAGGACGACCTCGAGGTCGAGCGCCCGGTCGAGGAGGACGCGTCGGAGTCGGCCGAGGAGAACGCCGGACCGAACCCGCAGAACCAGGGCGACAACACGTCGGACGACGGCAACACGCCGCCGGCCTCCGCCTAGCACTGACCAGATCATCGGCCTCGAGGGCGCTGTCTCTCGAGGCCTTTCCATGCCGACTATGAAAGCCAACGAGATGCGAGACCTCAACGAGGCCGAGATCAAGCAGCGGATCGCCGAGGAGACTCGCGACTTGACCGACCTGCGGTTCCGGCGCTCGGTGACGGGCCTCGAGAACCCCATCGTGCTGCGCCACAAGCGCCGCGAGATCGCCCGCATGCGGACGATCCTGAACGAGAAGAAGCGCGAGGCCGCTGCCGAGTAGTGAAGCTTCAGCGCGGGACCGTCCTCGAGGACGGCTCTGACTGAACCTTCACCGGGGGCTTGGTTATCCTCGCCCTCCGCGATCGATTGAGGTTCGTCCCCATGATCGCACGGCGCATCCGCGCCATCCCCGTAGTTGGTGGGGTTCCGGCCCACCAAGCGAATAGCATTCCCGCCCGCGAGGGCTCCAGGCTATGGCAGATACCACACCGACCGCTGAGGCGGTCGCCGAGCGCGGCGCGCGCAAGTTCCGCGTCGGCCTCGTCGTCTCCGACAAGATGGACAAGACCATCACCATCGCGATCCAGCGGCAGGTGAAGCACCCCATCTACGGCAAGTTCGTCAAGCAGACGACGAAGCTGAAGGCTCACGACGAGACGAACGACGCCAACGAAGGCGACACCGTTCGCATCCAGGAGACCCGCCCCATGTCGAAGACAAAGCGGTGGCGTCTCGTGGAGGTCGTCGAGCGCGCCCGATAACCTTGAGGAGTCGGCCTCGAGGCCGGCCCGCACTCGGCACACCCAATGATCCAGCAAGAATCCCGACTCAACGTCGCCGACAACAGCGGGGCCAAGGAGGTCCTCTGTATTCGCGTGCTCGGCGGCTCCGGCCGTCGCTACGCCCGCGTCGGTGACATCATCGTTTGCTCCGTCAAGAACGCGATTCCTGGCGGCAACGTGAAGAAAGGCGACGTGTCCCGCGCCGTGATTGTGCGTACCAAGAAGGAGCTTCGGCGTCCGGACGGGTCGTACATCCGGTTCGACGAGAACGCGGCCGTCCTGATCAACGACGCGGACGAGCCGCGCGGTACACGCATCTTCGGGCCTGTCGCCCGTGAGCTCCGCGACCGCCAGTTCATGCGCATCGTTTCCCTCGCCCCGGAGGTGCTCTAATGCCCCGCACGAAGAACAAGCAGAAGAAGCTCCACGTCAAGAAGGGCGACACCGTCGTCCTCACGAAGCGGATCACGGCCCACGGTGGCGGCTCCAACGACCGTCCCAAGGGCCATCAGGCTCGCATCCTCGAGGTCTACCCCTCGAAGGAGCGCGTGCTCGTCGAGGGCGTCAACCTCCGGCTGAAGCACACCAAGCCGAACCAAGTCAACCCGAACGGCGGTCGCATCGAGGCCGAGCGCCCGATCCACGTCTCGAACGTGATGCCCGTCGACGCCAACGGCGCTCCGACCCGCATCGGCCGCAAGCGCGTCGAGGATCCCAACACCGGCCAGGCCCGCTGGGTCCGCTACGCCAAGACCACGGGCGACGAGCTCGATAGCTAGACATGGAGAACTACACACCCCGTCTCAAGGAGCGCTACCGCGCCGAGATCGCGCCCGCTCTCACCGAGCAGTTCAGCTACGACAACCCGATGCAGACGCCGCGTCTGTTGAAGGTGGTCATCAACAAGGGCATCGGCGAGGCCGCGACCAACAAGAAGGTCCTGACCGACGCCGTCGAGGAGTTGCGCAAGATCACGGGCCAGCAGCCCGCCGTCCGCAACGCGCGCAAGTCGATCTCCAACTTTAAGCTCCGCGACGGCATGCCCGTCGGCGTGGCCGTCACCCTCCGTGGTGACAAGATGTGGGAGTTCGTCGACCGTCTCGTGACGTTGGCGCTCCCGCGCGTCCGTGACTTCCGCGGCGTGCCCGACCGGTCCTTCGACGGCCGCGGCAATTACACGTTGGGCGTCACGGAGCAGATCATCTTCCCCGAGATCGACATCGACTCCGTATCGCGCGTCTCCGGCTTCGATATCACGTTCGTGACGACGGCCGAGACCGACGAGGAGGCCCACGCGCTCCTGAAGGAGCTCGGGATGCCGTTCGTCCGCCGCGAGACCGTCGAGGCGTAACCAATACCCGACCTCGAGGTCGGACACCTGTCGCCCTCGAGGCCGACACAGCAACACAGACACCATGGCTAAGACCAGCGCCGTCGCCCGCGAGAAGAAGCGCCGCAAGGCCGTCGCGAAGTACGCCGAGCGGCGGAAGGAGCTTAAGGAGCAGATGCGTCAGCTCAAGAACTCCGACGACTTTAACCCGGCCGAGGCTCAGGCCATCGCCGAGGAGCTCCAGAAGCTTCCGCGTGATGCGAGCCCCGTCCGCTTGCACAACCGCTGCGCCCTGACGGGCCGTCCCCGTGGCTACATCCGGAAGTTCGGCGTCTGCCGCAACGTGTTCCGCGAGCTCGCCGTCGAGGGCCAGATCCCCGGCGTTCGCAAGTCCTCCTGGTAGAAGGCTCGGGGTTCAGGGTTCGCAAGGACCTGCACCTGAGCAAACCCTGAACGTCGAATCCAGAACCACTTTCCATCTAGCGGTCAGGCGCCCTCGAGGGCGAACCGGCCGAAGACACAATGAGCGCACTCAGCGATCCCGTCGCGGACTACCTCACGCGTATCCGCAACGCCCAGAAGGCCCGCCACCCCTACGTGGACGTGCCCGCTTCCAACCTGAAGCGAGCCATCACCCAGATCCTGGTCGACAAAGGCTACGTCGCCGACTACGTCAACGTCGAGGACACGAAGCAGGGCCTGATCCGGATCTACCTCAAGTACCTCCGCGGCGGCAAGCCGGTCATCCAGACCATCGACCGCGTGTCGAAGCCGGGCCTGCGCCGCTACGTCGGCTCGGACAACCTGCCCCGCGTCATGAACGGCCTTGGCATCGCGATCCTCTCGACGAGCCGCGGCGTCATGACCGACAAGGAGTGCCGCCGGGCTGGAATCGGCGGAGAAGTGCTCGCCACCGTCAGCTAGAGACCCCCAGAGATATGTCCCGAATCGGAAAACAGCCGATCCCGATCTCCGACGGCGTCTCGTTCGACGTCACGGATAAAAACCACGTCACGGTCAAGGGGCCGAAGGGCCAGCTCGGCCTGGATGTGGACCCTGATCTCTCGGTCGAGGTGCAGGACGGCGAGATCGTCGTCACGCGCCCGACGGAGCAGAAGCGCCACAAGGCGCTCCACGGCCTGACCCGGTCGCTCATCGCCAACATGGTGGAGGGTGTCACGGCCGGCTACTCCAAGGAGCTCGACGTCATCGGTGTCGGGTACCGCGCCGACTCGAAGAAGATGTCCGGCATGGACGTCCTCGAGCTCGCGCTCGGGTTCTCCCACCCGATCTACTTCGTCCCGCCGGACGGCGTCGACATCGAGGCCGAGACGGTCCGTGGTCAGAACCCGCGGATCAAGATCACCGGCATCGACAAGCAACTCGTCGGCCAGGTCGCAGCCAAGATCCGCGCACTTCGTCCGCCGGAGCCCTACAAGGGCAAGGGCGTCCGCTACACCGACGAGTACGTCCGCCGCAAGGCTGGCAAGACCGCCGCTCGCTAGTTCTATACCGATCATGGGGGCGCCCGTCCCCGTGATCGGACTCACTTTTTCGTGCGTGGCCGGACGGCCGACCCGTCTGCCCGAAGCGCACCAC
>NZ_JBARYR010000157.1:0-2823 GCF_049648075.1 Rubrivirga sp.
CCGAAACGTCCACACCGCCCGAGGGCTCGGCCTGGGTCGCACGCCCCGCCGACCCGGACGCGGACCCGGTCGTCGCGAGCGACCTCGTGTTTGCGACGTCCCCCGTCGACTCCTTCCAAGAGCCCTCGTTCGAGGAGGCCGTCGACATCGAGGCTGGCCTCGAAGCCCTCCTCGGTGCGCCCAAGACGGTCGAGGCCGAGACGCCGACGCCCGCACAGCCGGAGCCCATCGTGCAAGAGCCCGCAGCGCCAGAGCCCTTCGTCGCTCCCGAAGCCGCCGACGACCTGACCGTCATCTCGAGCATCGATGAGGACACGCAACGGCTCCTCTATCTCGCTGGCGTGACCACGCTCGACGAGATCGCCCAATGGGGCCGGACGGCCGCTCGTCGCTACAGCTCGGAGGTCTCGGTCTCAGAGGAGACCATCATGACGCAGTGGATCTTCGAGGCCCAGGCCGCCCTCTTCAACCGCTACGCGACCCAAGCCGGCCAGTAAGGCTCGTCCTCGAGGACGGTTCGAGATCGGCGACAAGGACCTAGCGCGTCCGACCTCGAGGGCGGGCTACGCCGCCAGGATCTCGCGGACCTCGGACAACCGACGGAACGCTCCGATCCGCTGGTTGAGCTCGGCGTCGGTGACCTCGAGGAGACGGTCGGGGCCGAACGCCTCGCACACGAACGACGCGAGCGCGCTGCCGATCACGATCCCCTGGCGCATCGTCTCGGCGTCGGACGAGCCGGACCGGACCAGGTGACCCGCGAAGCCACCCAGGAACGCGTCACCGGCGCCCGTCGGGTCGATCACGTCCTCGAGGGGGTACGCCGGTGCCGCGAACACCTCGTCGCCCGCGAACAGCAGCGCGCCGTGCTCGCCCTTCTTCACGATGAGCGTCTTGGGGCCGAGCTCTCGGATCGCGCGAGCGGCACGGACCAGGTTGGCCTCGTTCGAGAGCTGCCGCGCCTCCTCGTCATTGATCACCAACACGTCGACGCGGGACAACGTCTCAGCGAGCGCATCGGGCGTGTTCTCGATCCAGAAGTTCATCGTGTCCGCGATCACCAACGGATCGCCGCCGGATGCCTGGTCGATGACGGAGCCCTGGACCGTCGGGTCGAGGTTGCCCAAGCACACCACCTCCGGCGACCGGTACGACGCCGGCAGGTCCGGCTCGAACGTGGCCAGCACGTTGAGGTGCGTCGCCAGGGTGTCTCGCGTGTTGAGGTCGTAGTGGTACCGGCCCGCCCAGAAGAACGTCTCGCCATCCGGGTCCCGGACCAGGCCTTCGCAGTCGACCCCACGGCTCGTCAACGCTTCGATGTGGGCGTCCGGGAAGTCGGCGCCCACGACGGCGTTGAGCTGGACGGGCGCGCCGATGGCGCGGGCCGCGAGCGAGGCGTAGGTGGCAGAGCCGCCGAGGATCCGCTCGGCGCGACCAAAGGGGGTCTCGACCGTATCAAACGCGACGGTTCCGACGATGAGGACGCTCATGGAATGGGTGTAGACCGCGCAGAGGATACGGGCCGATCAAACGAAAGCGGGGGCGCCGCAGTGGGCGCCCCCGCAAAGACATCGAGGAGTCGGACGCCTAGTCTCGGACCTTGCCGACCCAGTCGTCGATCTTCGAGGCCAGAACGCCCGTCACGGCCACCTTGGCCGCGTCCGCGATGGTCTCGGCCAGGTCCTTCGTCTTCTCGTAGCCCTCCTCGGCGACGTCACCGGCCCCGTCGGCCGCTTCGCGGAGCGCCTCGGCGGCACGGTGCAAGCTGTCCTGGAGCGAGTCGCCGGCTGTGTCGACAAAGGTCGACGCCTCCGCTCGGGCCTTCTTGCCCTTCTTTTTCGCCGCCTTCTGCAACTGCTTGGCGCGCGTCTCGACGCGGTCCGTCAAGGACGGCGGGTCGGGGTCGGGGACGAGCGCGGTCACCAGCCGACCGGCCAGTAGACCGATGCCTGCGGCACCGAGCACCGCCAGTCCGGGGTGCGCCTCGACCCAGGACTTGACCTGGGCGACAGGATCTTGAGCCGCGTAGTCGTCCGGCATCTCGTAGTCGGCCGGGAGCGGCGGCGGGATCGCGACGGGCTTGGCCGCCGGCGCGGCGGCCTGGGCAACCGGCTCGATCGACGCGTCGGGCGACTCGGGATTGGCGGGAGACGGCGGGACGGTCGGGTTGGGATCGGGGACGCCTGGCGGAGGCGTCGTCGGTTTGGAATCGGACGGTTTGTCGGTGGCCATGCGAAAGGGAGAGGCAAAGGATTGGAATCTCGGATACGACTTAGAGCCCCCTCTTTGTTTCTGTGGCCAGCGCGGAAGGCGCATCCCGTAGATTGCCCCCTCGCCGGAGCCCGTCCCCCCATGCCCGTCCGGTCCTCGCCGACGTCCTCGATGTCGGTCCTTCGCGCCCTCGGCGCTCTCGTGTGTCTCGTCTCGGCCGTCTGCGCCGAGGCCCAGGTCCCTGGTGCCGTCCTCGAGGTCGAGCCCGGCTTCGCTGAAGCCGCCTTCGACGAGGCCCGGGGCCTGCACGATGGCGGCCTGTACGGCCCTGCCGAGCGAGCCTTCGCCCGGTTCCTCGAGCGCTACCCCCGCGACCCTCGCGCACCCGAGGCCCTGTTCTTGCGCGCCGATGCCGCCCTGGCCACCGACGACGCGGGACTGGCGACGGCCCTGTTCGGACGGTTCGAGACGGCCTACCCGACGCACCCGCTCGCACCGGAAGCCCGGCTCGCTGTCGGCCGGTACTACTTCGCCCGCAACCGCGACCTCGAGGCCGAGGACGCCTTGAACCGAGCGCTAGCCCGCCCGGCACCGCCGGAGACGGAGGCCGAA
>NZ_JBARYR010000158.1:0-1596 GCF_049648075.1 Rubrivirga sp.
CGGCCGCCCCGCCGAGGTCCTCGCCCTCGAGGACGTGCCGACGCCCGAGCCGGGACCGGGCCAGGTCCGCGTCCGCGTCCGCCTGACGCACCGCCCGATCCACCCGGCCGACTTGTCGATGATTCGAGGCACCTACGGCCAGTCGAGGCCGCTCCCCGCGACCGGCGGCAACGAGGGGTTCGGGACCATCAAGGCCGTCGGCCAAGGCGTGTCCGATCTCGAGGTCGGCGACCGCGTCGCGAAGCTGGGCCAAGCGCCGACGTGGCAGGACTCCGTCGTCCTCGAGGCCGACGAGACGTTCCGCGTGCCGGACGCGCTTGGGGACGAGTCGGCGGCGCAGCTGTTCGTCAACCCCCTGACGGCCTGGCTCCTGCTCGAAGCGGTCGACCTCGAGGCCGGTGACGTGGTGGTCCAGACGGCCGGGGCGAGCGCCGTCGCCCGGGTCGCGGCCGAGATCGCGTTGTCGCGCGGCGTGGTCCCCGTCTCCGTCGTCCGCAGCGATGAGAACCGTGATCGTCTCGAGGGCATCGGGATCCGAGTCATCGTGGCCGACGGCAACACGAAAGAGAATCGGGCGCGCCTCCGAGAGGTCGCCGCCGATGCTGCCGCCGTCCTCGACCCAGTCGCGGGCTAGACGGGCGCCCTCGCGATGTCGGCGCTGCGCCCTCGAGGTCGGCAGGTGGTGTACGGCGCGCTGAGCCGGCGCCCGCTCGAGGTGTCGCCCGCGGCGCTGATCTACCGCGACGTGACCGTCTCCGGCGTCTGGCGGACGCGCTGGGCTCGCGAGACCCCCAACGCCGAGGTCCGATCCGTCCTCGAGGAGCTGGCGCGGCTCGCCCTCGAGGGCGCCCACACACTCCCCGTCGCCGCGACGTTCGGCCTCGAGGACGCGGCGCAGGCCGTCAAAGCCGCTACGGCGCGCGGTCGGTGGGGCAAGGTGCTGTTGGTGGGGTAGCGACCTGGCTTCGCCGACCTTACGGTTCGAAGACGTCGGCTCACGGCGACGTGCGGGCGCTCAGCCGACCTCGATGCGGATGGCTCCGACGGCACCGGCCAGACGGGACTCCGCCTCCGCGGCCGTCGCTCCCGTCACGATGGCGTGACCGGCCTCCTGCCCGGTCCCCTCTCGCTCCGAGATCTCACGCCCGAGTGCCGCGACGCGCACCTTCGCGACGCCCGGCATCCCGCGCGCTTGGTCGACGCCCGCGACCTCGAGAACGGTGCCCGGTCCAGGGTGGAAGATCCGGGACGCCGCGGACTGCTCGGCCTCGACCGGTAGCCCCGGCGGCGCTCCGAGCGCCACTCGCAAGACGGACTCCCACGGGTCGACACCGTACGCGTGCTGGACGAGCGGCATGATGTGACCGCCTGGCGGACGCGCCGCGAGCTCCCCGAAGACCAGACCGCTATCGGTCAGGAACAGCTCGAGGTGTGTGATCCCCGACGTCACGCCGAGTGCGCGACGGGCGGCGTCAGAGAACGCTTCGATCTCGGTCCGCATCTCGGGTGAGAGCGGCGCCGGAACCACGTTCGCCCAGGCCGGCTCGAGATACTGCGTCGGGTTGACCCACACCGTCTCGTCGTCCACGAGGAACG
>NZ_JBARYR010000159.1:0-2710 GCF_049648075.1 Rubrivirga sp.
CTCGCGTCTGGAAGCCGGCGCTCGCAGCCCAGGCAGAGCGGGGGGTAGGCGAGGTCCGCAAGGCCTCGGGCCAGCGAGGCTGCGGCCGAGCGGAGCCGGGTGGCGGACGACGAAATCTGGGCGAGAGGGTCGGGCACGGTATGGGGAATATCTTGGTCGCTCCCTTCGCGTCCAAACGCACCTCCCCTATGCCCGAACGCCGCGGGATGATTATCAAGAACGTCTCCGAGAAGACGCTCGACCTCCGCCTCGACACGCGCACGATCTCGATGGAGGCCGGCGACGAGCGCCCGGTCTCGCCCGTCGAGGTCAAGGACTCCGCACTCCGACAGGCGCTGCAGATCCGGTCCATCGCCATCGTCCGCCCGACGACGCCCGAGGAGTCCGAGCAGTTGGCCGACGAGCTGAGCGAGGGCTAGCCGTCTTCAGCGCGGCGCGCTCGGCCTCGAGGTCGCCGAACGTCCTGGCCCCTCTCGGTCCGGCCTCGGGGGCGGCGCGTGATCGTGTGCGTCCGGTCTCGTTACCGGTGGCGCCGCGCGCACTGCTTCCCGGAATCGGGCCGGCCTCGAGGTCGGAGCCCACGTTTCTCGTCCTCGCGGTCGACCCGCTGTACTTCTCTCCACCCGATGAACGTCCTGGTCCTCGAGCCCTGGTACGGCGGCTCGCACCGCCGATTCCTCGATGGTCTTGTGGCGCACAGCGCGCACGACGTCCGAGCGGTCACGATGGCCGCGCGCTACTGGAAATGGCGGATGCAGGGGGCCGCCGTAACCCTGGCCGAGAAGGCCCGGGCCATCCTCGAGGGCGGATGGCGCCCCGACGTCATCGTGGCGACTGGCATGGTCAACGTGCCGGCGTTCCTGGCCTTGACGCGCGACGTGTTCGGCGGGACGCCGGTCGTGATGTACCTCCACGAGAACCAACTCACGTACCCGCTCCGCGACGGCGACGAGCGCGACTACACGTACGCCTGGATCAACTACCTCTCGGCGCTGGCCTCGGACCGCGTCGTGTTCAACAGCCAGTTCCACCACGACGAGTTTTTCGGCGCGCTCCCGGACCTGCTCCGTCGGTTCCCGGACTACGCCCACCTGGGGGCGCTCGCCGGCTTGCGCGCCAAGAGCTCCGTGCTGCACCTGGGCCTCGACCTGGCCGGCCTCGATGCCGCACGCCCCGCCGCCGAGGCGCAGCGATCGCGAGAGCCCGGGCCGCCCGTGATCTTGTGGAACCACCGGTGGGAGTACGACAAGAACCCGCAGGCCTTCTTCCGCGCCATCAACCGGCTCGACGACACCGGCGAGCGGTTCCGTTTGATCCTGGCCGGCAAGACGTTCGCCGAGCAGCCGCCCGCGTTCCAGGCCGGTTTCAGCCGCTACGCCGAGCGCGTGCTCCACTACGGCTACGCCGAGTCGTTTCAGGAGTACGCCGCGCTCCTGTGGCGCTCCGACGTGGTCGTGTCGACGTCGGTCCACGAGTTTTTTGGTGTCTCGATGCTCGAGGCCATCCACTGCGGCTGCCACCCGCTCTTGCCCGACCGGCTCACCTACCCCGAGCTGATCCCGGACCGGCTGCACGCGCCTCTGCTGCACGCACCGGTCTTGTACGACGGCGAAGACGTCCTCTTCGACACCTTGCGCTCCATCGTGCGCGGCGATGCCCATCCGCTCCCCGCAGACGTCCTGCGCGACATCCCGTCCGACTTCGCGTGGCCCCTCCAGGCACCCAGATTCGACGCTCTGTTCGAAGACGCGTCCTCGAGGTAGTCCGTCACGAGCCCCGCGTTGCTCACGAGATAGGCGGACGGCTTGGTGGCGAGCCGAACCGTTACGCCGTAGGGCATGCGGTCGGCGTCGTAGAAGCCGTGCTCTGCGGCGATGTGCGCGGCCCGGCTGGGCGCGATCACCGCGTCCTCGAGGACGACCGATCCCCTCGTTGGGTCTGCCACGCGTCGGATCCGGCCTCGGACGGACAGGACCATGCCGGAGAACGGGGGCTCGAACGCGTCGCGGAACAGGTCCACTTGGACCACGCTCTCGTCGGACCGTTATCTCGGTTCGCATCCCGTCGTTGTCGACCTCGAAGACGGACTCCGTTTCGTGCGGGTCGATGCGGGGAGTCACCTCGAGGACGGCGGCGACCTCTGTGAGGTCCCTGGTCAACGCGGGCATGAAATCAGTGGCGGACGCAAGACCACAACGCGTCCTCGAGGCCGCTATGCGACCGCTCCCTCGCTTCGTTCTCGGATGGCGCGCTCGATGGTCGCCGCGAGGTCCTCCGGGGCGACCGGTTTGGCGAGGTAGTCGTCGCAGCCGGCGTCCAGGCAGTTCTGGCGGTCGCCCTCCATCGCGTTCGCGGTCAGGGCCACGATCGCGGGCCTCGGGTGGGGGCCGCAGTCGTGGTGGATCGCGGCCGTGGCCTGGAGGCCGTCCATGACGGGCATCATGATGTCCATCAGGACCACGTCGTAGGCGCCGGTTCGGACCGAGTCGACGGCCTGCGCGCCGTCGGAGACGACCTCGGGCCGGTAGCCCAGGCGCCGGAGCGTCAAGGACGTCACCTTCTGGTTGATGGGGTTGTCCTCGGCGAGGAGGACCCGAGCCTGTGGGACGATGTCGTCCATCGGGATCACGACGCCGAGCGGCTTGTCAGCAGGCGCTTCCACGGGAGCAGGCGCGCTGACCTCGGGCGGCCGTGCCGCGGCGGCCTGGGG
>NZ_JBARYR010000160.1:0-1776 GCF_049648075.1 Rubrivirga sp.
CGTCGGTCTCGCGGTAGTAGCCGAAGAACGGGACGGTCTCAATCACGACCGAATGGTCGGCCTTGAGGTCGTCGATCCGGTAGTGGTCGACGTCCTCGTCGCCACGAGCGAGCAGCTGCGGGAACGCCGCGTTGCCCTGGGTCGGCAGGACGTCGAACCCGTTCGCGTCGCCGTCCGTCGTCACGACCTTGAGCGTGTCCGGGTTGTAGCCGAGGTACGACCGCAGGACGCCGTCGGCGGGCAGGACGGCGTTCGGGTTCTGGAGGGCCTGGGTAAAGGTCTGGTTCGGCTCCGCCTTGTCGACGAGCGGGGCGAGCGGGACGGCGTAGGCCGAGAAGTGGTACGTGCCCGTCGCGCCGCCCGACTGGATCGGGCGCGGGTCCCCGCTCGTGGTCCCGTTGTAGAGGAAGAGGTAGTAGCGGCCGGTGACCTTCCGGTTTGTCGCCGGGTCGACCGGCGGGATCCAGCCCGTCAGGCGGAAGTCGCCGGAGTTGGCGCGGCCGTTGGTCGCCCGGCCCTGGATGTCGCCCGAGATCTGGTCGTTGCCGTCCAGGCCATTGAAGTTCTGGACGAACGTGGTGTCGAGGTCCGTCTCGTGGAACAGGGCCGCGCTCACGGCCAGCCCGTCGCTGTCAACGTTCTCGTCTCCGGGGTAGGAGTGGGTCCCGCCGAAGTAGTACATCTGGGTCGTGTCTGCCGTGAACACGTAGACGTCGTAGTCGCCGGCCGTGAACGTGCCCATGACCAAGCCGCCCGTGAACGCCCGGTCGTCGGCGAAGCCGGGCGTCGCGAGCACGTCGTCGAGGTCGTCGGCGGTCGGGAAGAAGTCGTTGGGCTCGCGCTCCTCGCGGACGACGGTCGCCGCGCCGCCGAAGGCGAAGGGCGACGTGTGGCCAAAGTAGAACGGCTGCGTCAGGCGGGCCGCGGCGATCTCGGCCTCGATGCGGGCGAGCGCGGCGGGGTCGTCGCCGTACTTGTCGAGAACCTCTTCGGCGCCGGGTCCAAAGCGCTCCAAGAGCGCGGGTCCGGGAGTCCGGGCCTGCTGGGCAGACGCCGGGGCGAGGGCACCGGCCGCGACGACGGCAACGAGGGCGATAGCGAAACGCATAGGAACGGGGGTCGGCTGGGGGAAGCGGATGAGAGCGGTAGTGGCGGGCTAGAGAGCGATGGCGACGCTAAAGCGGTGCGCGTTGCCCAGGCGCCCCCACTCGGACCACGAGTAGTCGAGGGCCAGGCGCTGGCGGTCGGGGAGGGTCACGCCCAGGCCGGCGCCGAGCGAGAGGCCGCGGTTCTCCTCGTCCTGCTCGAACAGGCTCTGGTACCCGCCGCGGATGAAGAGCACGTCGCGGAAGGCGTACTCGAGGCCGACGTTGACGCTCTCGGTCGCGCCCGTCGGGTGCTGGAGGTCGAGGACGGTGCGGACCGAGCCGAGCTCGCCGAGCGGCCGGTCGTAGGCGACGCCGAACCGGAACAGCTGGGGCAGCCCGAACCCGTCGGTCCGGTAGTCGACGGGGATGTTGGTCGCGCCCTGGTTGGTCGGGTCCGGGTCGATGACGTCGGCGAGGTCGCGGCCGGACAGCTCGAGGTCGGCGCCGAAGTTGGCGATGCTCGCGCCGAGCGCGAAGCCGGGGACGGGCGTCTCGTAGCGGACGCCGACGTCGAACGCGACCTGCTGGGCGCTCACGCTCCACAGCCGCTCGTGGACCAGCTTCGTGGTCACGCCAACGGAGAACGTGGGGATCGGCCGGCCGGCGACGGTGAGCCCGAGCGCGAACG
>NZ_JBARYR010000161.1:0-6965 GCF_049648075.1 Rubrivirga sp.
CGCCTGCCCTCGAGGTCGAACGCCGTGGCCTCTCGGGCGCGTTTCTAGCGCCGCGCGTCTCGCCCTCGAGGACGCCGCTGGACGTGCTCGCCCTCGAGGGCGGGTCGTGGGGAGGCCGCGCGCTACCGGACCAGGGTGAACGAGCTCGACTGCGTCTCCACGGTCGCGCCGGCCGTCGCGGTCACGCGAGCGTGGTAGACGCCGGACGCCAAGCCCGTTACGGGCGCATCGAGGACGGCGCTGCCAGCGTCCGCGGCCCGGGAGATCCGGCCCACCTCGCGGCCAAGGGCGTCGACGATCACGACCTCGACGTCGGCGGGAGCCGCGAGCGAGAAGGCCAGGCGCGGTGCGCGTGCGGGGTTGGGGCGAGCGGGAGACAGCGTCAGGAGCGCGCTCGACGCGCCGTCCTCGAGGCCGGTGCCGCCGCCGCTGCCCAGGCCCCAGACCGAGAGCGTGCCGCTGACCTCGTTCGAGACGACCAAGAGCGCCTGGCCGGTCGGGCTGCCGCTGGGCGAGATGAACACCAGGCCCTCAGGGCCGAGGTCGCCGACGGCCGGGTTCGTCGAGCCGTCCGGGAGCTGGGCGTCGACGGTAAAGTCGCGGTTGATCAAGAAGCCGGCGTAGGTCGGCGCGGTGACGTCCGAGACGTCGTACACGATGACGGCCGAGATCCGCTCGAGCCCGACGAACGCGAACGTCCGGCCGTCGACCTCGCCCACGACGACGCCCTCGGGCTCGGGGCCTTTGTCGTCGCTGCGGCCGTCGAACGAGTCGTTCTCGTCGTTCGTCGCGCCGAACGCGTCGCCCGGCAGCGTGCCGTCCGCGACGAGCGCAGCGATCTGGCGCTCGATGTCGTCGCCGGAGTCCCAGACGCGGACGCCGGCCTCGTCGTGGATGGAGAACGAGCGGGCGCCGTAGGCGAAGAACGTTTCGAAGTCGCCGTCGCCGTCGACGTCACCGAGGGTGTCGGTCGCGCGGAGCCGGCCCAGACGCGCGTCGTCGAGCAAGAACGGACCGTCGGGGATGGCGATCGGGTCCGGCGTCAGGTCGGCGATGCGGACCTCCTCGGAGAAGCCATCGTAGTCGCGGGCGTCGCCCTCGTTGGCGGTGAACACGTAGGTCGCGCCCTCGATGTCGTAGGCGGCCAGGCCGTCGGGCTGGTACATCCCGTAGACGGGCCACGTCGAGATCGCGATGCCGCCGTCTCGGTTGGACGGGTCGAGGGCGTTTTGGGCGAGGGCGTGGTTCTTAAAGCCCAGGCCGAGCAGGTCGAGGGTGCCGGCCTCGAGGTTGACGATGGCGAGCGCGTTGTTCTCTTGGACCGAGACGTAGGCCGTCTCGCCGTCGGGGCTGACGACGACGAACTCGGGCTCGAGGTCTTGAGCGACGCTCGCGTTCGGGCCGAACACGCGGATCCCCTGATCCGTGATCTCATCGGTACGCGAGCCGCCGTCGTTAAAGTCCTCGAGGCCGACGGTGCGGACCGTCGCGTTGGCGGCTCCGGCCCCAAGATCGATGATCGAGATCGACCCCTCGGGGTCGACGGTGTACGCGTCGTTGGGCTCGCCCTCATTGGCGACTACGAGGGTCTCGCCGTCGGGCGAGAAGGCGACCGCGTCCGGCAGCGCCCCGACCTCGAGGGCGGCGACAAAGGCGCCGTCGGTGTCGAACAGGGCGACCGCGCCGGGGTCCGTCGCCGGGTCGGCTTGGACGGCGAGCGCGACGACGCCGTTCGAGACCGCGACGCTGTTCACACCGGCGCCGTAGGGCGTCGCGTCGATGGTGAAGGCGAGCGACAGGTCGGACGGATCGGACGCATCGAGGACGATGACTTCGTCGGCATCGGCGTTGACGAAGAAGATGCGCTGGGTCGCGGCGTCGTACGCGGCGATCTCGGCGGCTCCCTCGTCGAACAAGCCCGTGGCGTAGGTGTCGAGACGGGTGGCGTCGAGCGGCTGGGCGAGCGCGGCCGGCGCGAGACAGGCGACGAAGAGAATGGCGTGGCGAACGAACATGCAGACAGGGAAAGGGAAGCCCCGATCCTATCCGCGCCACCTCGAATCGCCGGTAGCGAAATCGTTACGCGGCCGTTAACGCCTTGTGACCGTGCGCCCTCGAGGCCGTTACCGACGGACGTCGTACCGCTGGAGCTCGACCGCCGCCTCCGTCCCTGGAAACACCTCGCGCGCCTCCTCGACCAACGGCGCCGGGTCGTCGTACCGAGCCGAGAAGTGCGTCAACAGCAGCCGCTTGGCACCCGCGTCGCGGGCGACCTCCGCCGCCTGCCGCGCCGTCGAGTGCCCGACCTCGAGGGCGCGCGCTGCGTGCTCGTCGGTGAACGTCGCCTCATGCATGACCAGGTCGGCGTCTTTCGCGAGCGCCCGTCCTCCGTCGCACGGCATCGTATCGAGGACGTAGGCAAACGACCCGCCGGGCTTCGGCGGCCCGACCAATCCGTCCGGCGCCAGCGTCCCACCGCCCTCGAGGTCGACGGTCTCGCCGCGTTTGAGCGCGTCGTATTGCCAGCCCTCGGTGACGCCGGCGTCGCGCGCGGCCTCGCCGTCGATGGAGCCGGGCCGTTCCTTTTCTTGGTACCGGAAGCCGGCGCAGAACACGCGGTGCTCGATGGGGCGGGCCTCGATCGTCACGTGCTCGTCTTGGTACACCGTCTCGTGCTCGAAGCCGTCCTCGAGGGCGACGAACGAGACGGGAAACCGAAACCGGTCCCTCCGGAGCCCGGGCATCGCCTCGATCACGGCCTCCAAGCCGGCCGGTCCGATGATCGTCAGCGGGTGGTCACGCTCCAGGAGCGACAGCGTCGAGAGCAGGCCGGGCAGGCCGTACACGTGATCGCCGTGGAGGTGCGTGATGCAGATCGCGTCCAGCCGGCCCCGCGTCAGGTTGCCGCGCACCAACTGGAGCTGGCTGCCTTCGCCACAATCAAAAAGCACGCTGCGGCCCTCGCGTCGGACGATGGTGCCGGCCAGGTGGCGGTCGCGAGTCGGGATGGCGGAGCCGACTCCAAGGGGGACAACGTCGAACACGGGCAGGGCGGGAGGGGCCGCGAGATACCGATGCCGCCCGTTCGCGGTTCATCCTCGAGCCCGAGGGCGCTGCGGCTACAGGTTGGAGGCGAGGCCGCGGCCCAACTCCGTCAGGTCTGCGCGGACATTCTCCGCGTCACGTGCCTGGTTGCCGAATGGGTACGCGGTCGCGGCCTCGATGGAGTAGACCGTGACCCCGCCGCGGACGTGGATGGTGGTTGGCATTGGCGGGTCCAGAATGCCGTTGACCTCGATGGCGGCCTGGTCCCCAGTGCCCTCGACGTTCAGGAACGAGAATTTCCCCATCAGCCCTGACAGCATCTCTCCGGCGCCGGAGGCCGCCTCGTCGATCTCGCCCTCGGCGATGGCCTCTTCGATGGCCTCGTTACCGACCTCGCGGACCTCCTCGAGGTCGGCGTCGGTTGCCGTGCGGTACTGCCTCGAGAACGCGGCCTCGGCGAACTCCGGGTCGCCGAGATCCGTCACGCGGACCAAGACTCGGTTGTACTTGTCCGACTCGACGTCGTAGGTGCAGTACTCACCCGAGCGGCCCATGTCGGTCGCTTCCTGGTCGAGCGCAACGGCGGCGGCCGGGAGCCCGAGGGCGGAGGAGATGACATCGGCCGTCAGCGCGTCGCACGCATCAACGGCGACCGTGGCGACCGTCTCGGTGTCGCGTGAGCTCCCGGCGTCGCCCTCGAGGTCGGAGTCCGTGCCGCAGGCGACGAGGGCGAGGGCGGGGAGGAGAAGGAGGGTGCGCATGGAGAGGCAGTGGAGTCGTTTGCAGGTGGACGGCGGACCGTCCTCGAGGCCAGACCGACCTCGAGGACGGACGGGCTACAGGCCGACGATCTCAACGCGGCGGTTCTGCTCGCGGCCGCTCGCCGTGTCGTTCGAGGCAACGGGTTGGTCCTCGCCCATCCCGACCGCTTGCAGCCTCGAGGATGAGATGCCGCGGCCCGCGAGCCAGTCGGCGACGGCCTGGGCGCGCTGCTGGCTCAGGCGCTGGTTCGTGCTCGCGCCGCCGCTCGAGTCCGTATGCCCCTCGATGCGGATGCGTAGGCCCGGGTTGCCCTCGAGGGCGGCCAACAGCTGGCTCAACTCGGTCGAGGACGAGCCCGTGATCCGGGCGCTCCCGCTCTCGAACAGGATGCCCCGCGCCGTGATGCGGTCGCCGGTCTGTAGCGCGCCGTAGCCCGTCTCCTGGCCGCCGCCTCCCACGCGGAGGTTGTCGATGAAAGCCGTCTCGTCGTAATTCCCGTTCCCGTCCTGGACGAAGAAGATCAGTTCGTTGCCCGGCGCCAGCTCCACGTTCGGGATGTTGACGACGCGCGTCTCGTCGAGGTACACCTTGAGGTACGTCCCGTCCACCGTCGCGCGGACCGGGACGTAGCGCTCGTTGAGAGCGGGATAGTCGCCGAAGTCGCCTGTGCCTCCTCGGCCGGAAGGCGCGACGAACCCGGTCGTGACGTCCATGATGTTGCCTCCGCTCAGCTGGAGCGATGTCATGTCCATCCACGCCGTCGCCTGATTGCACGTGTCGATCTGGTCCAGGCGGCCGTACTCATCGAGGGGCGTCGTGGTGATGCAGAGCACGCCGCCGTCGCCGAGGAAGAGGTCGAATTCGAGCGTGAACAGGTTCGGTCGCTGCCCCATCGGAACGCCGAACATGGAGCCGGAGAGCACACGCAGAACCTTGTTGCCACCGTCTTCGACGACGTCCATCTCGCCCTTGATGAATCGGATAGAGCCGGGCACGTTGCCCGTTCGGGTGCCCTCGAAGTCGTCTTGGAAGAGCGTACGGGCGCCGGGCTCAAAGTCGAAGTTGGTGTTCGTGACGCCGGGGCGCGGCGGTCCCGCCGAGCCGGGCGCTCTCACGATGGCGCCCTCGACGTTGTCGGCGTCCACAGGATTGCCGTTTCGGTCGACCGGCGTGCCGTCGCGGTCGACCAGGACCACGTTCTCGCCGCGGTCGTTGGCTTGGCGGACGCAGGCGTCGTCGTCGTAGGTGCAGCGGACGGCGTCCTCGCCACGCTGGAAAGCTCCGTCGATGGCGCCGTTGACCGCCCGGTCTGTGCGCGTGTCGATGTTGCGGTTGACGGCGCGCTCGGCGACGTTGCCAGCGCGGTCGATGGCACGGTCGAGCGTGCCGGCACAGCCGGTGAGCGCGACCAAGAGGGCGAGGGCAGAGAGTCGGAGCATGGTGGTGAAGAGGGTGTTCCCCTCCGTCACGCAGACCGGTGCAGCAGTCCGTCACGCAATGCGGAAAAAGACTCGTCCCCGACCGCGCTCCTCAGTCCTAACCTGTTATTATTGAGCCTGTCAGTGGTCAGCCCCCCATGGAAGCCGTCCTCGATACGCCCGCCCGCGATCTCGTCCGCGTCCTCGAGGACGACGCAACGCGAGGAGGCGTCCCGTCTGACTCCCTGGCCCGCTACCTCTACACGGACCTGCGGCGCTTGGCGCGCGGCCACCGCTCGCGCTGGAGCGGAAATGAGACGATGAACACGACGGCCATCGTCCACGAGGCCTACCTCAAGCTCTCGAAAGGCGACGGGTTCAACGGCCGCGACCACTTTCTGAGCGTTGCCAGCCGGGCCATGCGCCAAGTGCTGGTGAGCTACGCCCGCGAGCAGGGCGCCCAGAAGCGCGGCGGCGTGGGCCGCGACGTCGCCCTCGAGGACGCGCCGCCGGACGCGTTGCTGTCCCACCAAGCCTCGACCGACGTCCTTGGTCTGGACGAGGCGCTCCAGCGGTTCGCCGCCCTCGACGAGCGCGCCGCACGTGTCGTCGAGCTCAAGACGTTCGGCGGCCTAACCCTCGATGAGATCGCAGCCGAGCTCGACGTGTCCGAGGCGACCGTCACGCGCGATTGGCGCCGCGCCCGCGCCTGGCTCCGGGCCGAGCTCGGTGGGGTCCCCACGCTGGCCTCGTGACCGGCCGACGGCGAGTCTCGCGTGTGACCGGGACACCGGGGCGCACACGAGGACGGGGTGGCGCCGCGGGCCACGTCCTCGAAGACGTGCTGGTCCCTCGAGGCCGGACGTCGCCCTTGAGGCCGGTGCCTGCCGGGCTCTCCCGTTCTGGGACGAGTCCCGCCGTGACCCCGCTCCGCCGCCCATCTCCCACGCTACGCCCATGACCTCCGACCGCTGGAGCCGCATCGCGGACCTGTTCGACCGCGCCGCCGATCTCGACCCGTCTGAGCGAGCCGCCTTTCTCGACCTCGAGGCCGTCGGGCCGGACGGCGCCACGGACGGAGCGTTGCGGGAGGAGGTCGAGCGGCTGCTCGCGGCCGACCTCCAAGACGAGTTCCTGGACGGGACGGTCGGTCCCGATCGTGAGGCGCCTCCGCCGACGGCCGGCCCGTGGCGGCTCGACGAGCGCGTCGGGCGCGGCGGGATGGGAGAGGTCTGGCGCGCGCATCGCGAAGGCGCCTTCGAGCAGGCCGCCGCCGTCAAGCTGGTGCGGCCCGGCTTGGGCGAGTCTCTCGTCGCGCGGTTCCGGTCCGAGCGCCAGATCCTGGCCGGTCTCGACCACCCGTCCATCGCGCGGCTCTTGGACGGCGGAAAGGCATCGGACGGGCGCCCGTACCTCGCGACCGAGTTCATCGAGGGCGAGCCGATCACGACGTATTGCGACACGCGGCGCCTGGGCGTCAACGAACGCCTGGCCGTCTTCGCCGAGGTCTGCGACGCCGTCGCCTACGCCCACACGCGCCTGGTCGTCCACCGCGACCTCAAGCCATCGAACGTGATGGTGACGGACCGGGGCCGGGTCAAGCTGCTGGACTTCGGCATCGCCAAGCTCCTCGACGCCGACGGGGACGGGCTCACACGCACCGGGCGCCCCGTCTTGACGCCGGCCTACGCCGCACCCGAGCAGGCCGGCGGCGGCGCGATCACGACCGCTACCGATGTC
>NZ_JBARYR010000162.1:0-3881 GCF_049648075.1 Rubrivirga sp.
CAGACGTACAAGCAGATCCTGATGGTGGCGGGCATGGACCGCTACGTCCAGATCACGAAGTGTTTTCGGGATGAGGACCTGAGAGCGGATCGCCAGCCGGAGTTCACCCAGATCGACGTCGAGATGACGTTCGCGACGGAGGAGATGATCTACGGGTTGGTCGAAGGCCTGGTCTCTCAGATCTGGCGCGACACGCGCGGCATCGAGGTCGAGACGCCGTTCCCCCGGATGCCCTACGCCGAAGCCATCCGCCGCTACGGCTCCGACAAGCCCGACTTGCGGTTCGGCATGGAGATCGCCGACGTCTCGGAGCAGGTCCAAGGCTCCGGCTTCAAGGTGTTCGACGGCGTCCTCGAGGACGGCGGCGCGGTCGTCGCGATCCGGGTCGAGGGCGAGGGCGAGCGCGGCCGCAAGCCGATGGACAAGCTCGACAAGGACGTCGTGCGCAAGCAGATCGGGGCCGGCGGGCTGTTCTACGCCAAGCTTCCGAAGGACGGCTCCGAGTTCACGCAGTCCGTCAAGGCCGAGGTCTTTTCCCGGGACAAGATGCAGGCCGTCATCCAAGCCGTCGAGGCCGAGGCTGGAGACTTGGTGCTGGTGCTCGCCGGGCCGCAGCCCACCGTCTTCGAGCAGATGGGCGATCTGCGCCTGCACCTAGCGCGCGAGACCGGACTCATTCCCGAGGGCGCCGACGGCCCGTGGGAGTTCCTGTGGGTCACCGACTTCCCGCTCTTGGAGTGGGACGAGGAGAGCGGTCGGTTCCACGCGATGCACCACCCGTTCACGGCGCCCTCGAACCAAGACCTGGGCAAACTGAAAGATGACCCGGGCGCGGTCCGCAGCCAGGCCTACGACCTGGTCCTGAACGGCTCGGAGATCGGAGGCGGCTCGATCCGGATCCACCGCTCCGACGTCCAGTCGCGGATGTTCGAGCTCTTGGGCATCTCCGAAGAGGAGGCGTCCCGCCGGTTCGGCTTCCTGCTCGACGCGCTGAGGTACGGCGCCCCCCCGCACGGCGGCATCGCGCTCGGCCTGGACCGACTCGTCATGTTGCTGACCGGCGCGACGAGCCTGCGCGACGTGATCGCGTTCCCCAAGACGCAGCAGGCGACGGAGCTCATGTCGTCCGCCCCCGACGTCGTGGACCCGGAGCAGCTCGCCGAACTCCACATCCAGACCACGGCCGCCCTCGAGAGCCGCCAGGCCGGCGAAGCCAGCGTGGCCAAGACGACTCCCCTCGCGTCGGACCCGACCTGATCCGTTTCGCCCTCGAGGGCAGACTGACCGGACCTCGGCCTCGAGGACGGGACTTCGTCAGTCGGCTCTCAGCTCAGACACTGCGCGCAAGACGCCGCCGCGCATGACGTGCGTGAGGCTGCGGAACGCGCTCGAGGACGCGCCGGGGTCCTCGGTGAGCACGATCAGGTCGGCCAGCTTTCCGACCTCGAGGGTGCCGAGCCGGTCGAGCTCGCCCATCATCGCCGCGCCGTTGCGGGTCGCGGCCTCGAGGACGTCCGTGGGCGACAAGCCGGCGGCTTCCATCGCCTCGAGCTCGGCGTAGATCGACGGGCCGTGGAGCGTGAGTGGGTTGCCGGCGTCGGTCGCCGCGACGACCGGGATCCCGGCCGCGTGGACGCGAGCGAGGTTGGCGGCCATCATCGCTTCCTCGCGGCCGGCGTCGACGAACATCGCGAACACGGCCTCGGGTGACATCCCGGACGAGAGCGCGGGGGCGCCTGCGATCACGCGGCGCGTTTCGGCGTCGACGCAGCTGTTGGGATCATCGAGGACGGGCACGGCTCCCAGCCCCACGCTCGCGAGGGCTCGCCTCCAGTTTCTCCCGACCCCCAACGTGGGCGCATAGACCGTCCTGGCGGCGCCGGCTAAGCGGACGAACTCGTCGTCGACCGGTGCGTCCTCGACGCTATGGACCAGCATCGAGGCGCCGGCGCGGAGCGCGACTTTTGCGTTCACGAGCTCGGTCGCGTGGACGATGAGCGGCAAACCGTGGGCACGCGCCTCGGCACCGATCCGCATAAGCCGCGCGTCGAGGGCAGCGCGCTGGTCCGGTTGCGGGTTGAGGTACCAGACCTTGATCGCGTCCGCTCCGCGCTCGGCCAGTTGCCGCACGCTCGCAACCGCTTCGTCGTCCGTCTGCATCGGCAAAAACGTGTTCTCACCGTTCGCCGCCAAGATCGAGAACACCGGCTCGAAGTGGGTCAGCAGCGGCCCGGCAGAGCGGACGTGCGGGCGGTCCGTCCGTTCTTCGTCCCCCACGTCGATGGTCCACGGCATCCCGCCCGGATCGAAGACGGCGGTGACGCCCGAGCACAGGTAGGCGCGGTGCCACCGGTCGGGATCGGCCTCGAGGTCGGTCTGGAGCTGGTCGTAGTCGTAGACGTCCGTCCCGACGCCGCTGTCCGGCCGGCCGTCGAGCCAGCCGGTCTGCCCATAGTGGACGTGCGCGTCGACCAAGCCGGGCGTCACGAACCGGCCTCCGAGGTCGGCGGTCTCGGCGCCGGCCGGGACGCGGCACTCCCCGACGCACGTGATCTGCCCGTCCTCGACGACGAGGGCCGCGTCCTCGAGGACGGCGCCCGTCCCGTCATAGACCGTGGCTCCGACGAGAGCAGTTGGCTGCGCAACGGCGGACGCGCTGAGGAAGAGGGACAGCAGGAACGCGCGGAGGAACGGCATCGAGGGCATAGGCAGACCAATGGCCAAAGTAGCGGACGAGCCCTCTCGTACCTCACCGACCGTCCACGCGCTCGTACACGTCGGGTGCTGGCGGTCCTGCCACGCGCTGACCATCGGGGGTTACCTCTCGCTCCCACACCGAGATGCGTCCGTCCTCGAGGACGACGTCGATGGCCGTGTGCGACGCTCCAGGCGACGCCGGGCACTCTGCCCCTGCCGTCGAGCCGGCGTAGTCCCCGGGGCCGGTCCGCTCGAAGACCACCGCGCAGCCGTCGCGCGCGACCACGTCTGCCGAATCGAGGACGACCGGCTCGCCCTCGAGGTCGACCGATGCGGTCTCGAGGACGCCGAAGACGCGAGCGACGTAGCGGTCCCCCTCGTAGTCCACGCCGTAAACGGCCCGTTCGAGGGTCCCGTCTTCGAGGTCGCGCTCGACATAAACCCAGTTGCCGTCTTCGCGCTCGCGCCAGATCAGAGCGCCACGCATCGTTGTCCGCGCCGGCTCGGCGGCACTCGAGGGCGCGGTGGGGTCGGCGTAGGACGAGGCGAGGGCGGCTGCAATCTCTCCTGGGCCTGGGTCGACGTAGGCCTCGTCCTGGTAGCCGTTTCGAAAATCGCTGTCGCCCCCCCCGCAGGCAGCGAGGAACAGGGCGAGGAGGCAGACACGCATAGACCGAGGGAAGGTGTCTCCTCCCTCCGTTGCCAGACCGCCTCTCGGATCAGGCTCCCGGCTCCGGGCGCCCGGCGTCCTGCAACCCCGCCAGCGCCTCGAGGTCGACGGTGCCGAGCGCGGCCTCGAGGTCGTCGTCGTCGACGCCCGTGCCCGTGACTCGGACGTGGAACCGGTCGGCCACGGCGACGCTGAACTCGCCCGACCTCGAGGACGGGTCGTAGCGGCGGAACCCGCGGCGCCCGTCGACCTCAACGGTCCGCTCGGACGCGGCGCCGGCCTGGCGGTCGAAGTCGGCTTGGATCCAGCCCAGACCCATGATCCCCATCGTCTCGAGGTCGGCGTAGTCGGTGAACCGGACGACGTAGCTGCCGCCCTCGAAGGCGTAGCGCCCCTCGGCCTGAGAGATCGAGACGCCCAGGGCGCTGTCGGCCGCGACCTCGGCCTCGCTGCGAGGCACGCCGCCGATCTCGGCCGGGAGCAGGGCGCGGAGGGCCTCGGCGTCGACCGGCTG
>NZ_JBARYR010000163.1:0-3834 GCF_049648075.1 Rubrivirga sp.
GCGCTGCACGTTCGTCGAGCGCCACGCGCCGACGCTGGCCGTCGCCCGTGGGAACGCACGGTCGCTCGACCTCGAGGGCCGCTGCTCGTTCGTCAAGGCCGACGCGCTCTCGTTCCTCCGACGCGGCCCCGCGGGCGTCGATCTCGCCCTGGCGGATCCGCCGTACGACCTCGAGGGGCTGGCGTCGCTGCCCGCTCTCGTTCGTCCCGTCCTCGATGAGGGAGGGCTGTTCGTCCTCGAGCACGACGCGCGGCACCGCTTCGAGGAGGCGCCGGGGCTCGTGCTGACCCGGTCGTACGGGCGGACGGTGGTGAGCGTGTTCGAGGGGGAGTAGCGACCTCGAGATCGCCGCATCGAGGTCGTCACAGACGCCCCACGGGGCGTCTCTACGTTTGCCGCGTCCTTGAGGACGGACACCAGACGCCACGGCGTGGCGTCTCTACGCCGGCTGGGGATCCGTGACGATTCTGCGACCTCGAGGACGAGCGTCGCGCATCTTCCCCAACCCCCAACCCCCAACCCCTTGGACCGCCTCGCTCTCTACCCCGGCACCTTCGACCCGGTCACCTACGGACACCTCGACGTCTTGGAACGAGCGCTCAAGGTGTTCGATACCATCGAGGTGACGGTCGCCGTCAACGCGTCGAAGAAGACGCTTTTCTCGACGGAGGACCGCGTCGGACTGGTCCAGGCGAGCGTCGAAGGGATCGAAGGGCACGACCGCGTGCGGGTGACCGCGTTCGAGGGGCTGTTGGTGGACCACGCGCGGGCGACAGGAGCGGTCGCCCTGGTCCGAGGCCTCCGGCAGGTCTCCGACTTCGACTACGAGTTCCGCATGGCGCTCGCGAACCGACGCCTGTTCCCCGATTTGCAGACCGTGTTCCTGATGCCGGCCGAGGACCACACGTTCGTCGCGGCCTCGATCGTGCGCGAGATCCACCGGTGGGGCGGCGACGTGTCGTCGTTCGTGCCGCCCGTCGTGGCGGATGCGCTGGCCGACCGTCGCACGGACTGACTCGTCCTCGAGGTCGGCCCGGCTCCGAGGTCGAAAATTCGAGGGCGGGGAAGCGCTTTCGGCCGACCTCGAGGTCGCGAGCGCGGCCGTACGCCGTCTACCTTGCGGCGCACCCCATCAGACCGATGACCGACGCGCCCGCCCTCGACACTCTCAACCCGTTCGTGGCCTCGATGCAGCCGTCGGCCACGATGGCGATCTCGGCGAGGGCCAAGGCGCTTCGGCGCGAGGGCCGCGACGTGATCGCGCTCTCGGCCGGCGAGCCCGACTTCCCGACACCCGCGCCCATCGTCGAGGCGGCGCACCAAGCTCTTCGGGACCAGCGGTTCAACTACACCCCGAGTCCCGGCATCCCTGAGCTCCGCGAGGCGATCGCGGCCAAGCTGGTGCGGGAGAACGGCCTCGAGGTCGCGGCGGAGCAGGTCGTGTGCTCGAACGGCGGCAAGCAGTCGGTCGCGCAAGCGGTCCTGGCCGTTTGCCAGCCCGGCGACGAGGTCCTGATCCCAGCACCGTACTGGGTGAGCTACCCCGAGATGGCCCGGCTCGCGGGCGCCACTCCCGTCGCGCTCCCCGCCGGCCCCGAGGCCGACTACAAGGTGACGCCAGCCGACCTCGAGGGCGCCATCACGGACCGGACGCGGCTGGTCATCATCAACAGTCCGTCCAACCCGACCGGCGCCGTCTACTCGCCGGAGGAGCTGGCTGCTCTCGCCGAGGTGATCGGGCGCCACGACCGCGTGCTGGTGCTCTCGGACGAGATCTACGAGTACGTGACCTTCGACGCCGAGTTCGTCTCGTTCGGGAGCCTGCCCGGCATGGGCGAGCGGACGGCGACGGTCAACGGGTTCTCGAAGGCGTACGCCATGACCGGCTGGCGGTTGGGCTACCTGGCGGCGCCGCTGTGGTGGGCACGGGCGACGGCCAAGATCCAGAGCCAGTACACGAGCGGCCCGTCCTCGATCACGCAGTACGCCTCGCTCGCCGCGTTCGACATGGACCACGGCGTGATCGACGAGATGGTCTCGGCGTTCCGCGAACGCCGAGACGCGGTCTTGGCTCGTCTCGAGTCCATCCCCGGCGTGTCGTGCCCGACTCCGAACGGCGCGTTCTACCTCTTCCCAGACGTGTCCGCGGTCTACGGCCGCTCGACGCCCTCGGGCGACGTGATCGAGGGCAGCGTCGCGCTGTGCCAGTACCTCCTGGAGGAGCACGACCTGGCCTTGGTGCCTGGCGAGGCGTTCGGCCTCGACTCGGGAGTTCGTCTGTCCTACGCGACCGACATGGACTCGCTGATGCGCGCCTGCGACCGCCTCGAGGCCGGGCTGGGCGCGCTGCAATAGGGCGCGTCCTCGAGGTCGCCGGGAGACGAGAGGAGGTTCGAGCCCTCGAGGGCGACAGGAGGGGACCTATTCACTTGTGTCCCTGGCAGAGGTTAGGAGAGGAGCGTCCGCTCAGCGTCCTCGAGGACGAGGTCGTCCAGCTGACACGCCTCGTCTCGCATTCCGGGCACGTCCTCGAGGTCGCAGCCGCCCCCGGTCCTCGCTCCGAACCCGCCCCGCGCGCTCGCGTACGCCCGCGCCCCCCGACCGACTTCGTGGACCCGCGCCCGACGCCCCGATCTGAGGGGAGCCTGCTGACCAACTACACGCCGCCCGAGCCGGACCGAGACCGGATCTGGGTCCACATCGGCCTGTTCGTCGCCACGTTCGCGGCGACGGTGTGGTGCGGCGGAGCCCTCGTGGGGCGGTCGGCACTGTGGACGGAGCCGTCCTCGATTCTGCCGCCCTGGATCGCGATCTTGGCCGATCCGACGTATCTGGCGGACGGGTTCGCGTACGCGTTCCCCTTCTTGCTCTTCCTGACCGTCCACGAGTTCGGTCACTACACGGCGGCGCGGCTTCTCAAGACGCGGGTCTCGCTCCCGTACTACATCCCGGTTCCGCTGCCGGGTACGCTGGGGACGTTTGGGGCGGTGATCCGCATCAAGGAGCCGCTTCGTCGCACGCGCCAACTGTTCGACATCGGTGCCGCCGGGCCGCTCGCCGGCTTCGTCGTGGCGGTGGGTGTGTTGCTCTATGCCGCGTTCACGCAGCCGCCGCCGGAGTACCTGCTGGGCGTCGTCGGGCATCAGGACGTGGTGGACACGATCCGGGCAACGGGAGCCTTTCCCATCTTCCAACCGAGCCAGGTCCCGCCGGGCACGATGGCCATCGTCTTTGGCGACACGCCGCTGTTCCACCTGATGCAAAGCCTGGCGCCGCTCCGCATCTCCGGCGACGAGATCGTGCATTATCCCGTCTTGCTGGCCGGATGGCTCGGGCTGTTCTTTACGGCGCTCAACTTGTTGCCGGTCGGACAGCTCGACGGCGGGCACGTCGTGTACGCGTTGTTCGGTCCCGCCGTGCACCAAGTGATCGCTCGCGTCACGACGCTGCTGTTGCTGCTCTCTGGTACGATTGGGCTGGTGATGGACTTGGTTGGTCTATCGGTTTGGACGATCTGGGCGGTGGTCGCGTTGGTCAACGCCTTGGCACTCGCACGGCTGTTCGATGGTGAGTGGCGCGTCGTCTTCCCGGGAATCGCCGTGATGACGGGGCTCTCGGCCGTCGTGACGTACACGCTGCCGGGCCTCGCCCTCTCGACGGGTTGGACGGGCTGGTTGTTTTGGGTGGGGCTCATCCTGTTCGTCATCCGCGTGGACCATCCGCCCGTAATGATCCGCGAGCCGTTGACGCCGGGGCGGAAAGCGCTCGGCTACCTCTGCCTGGTCATCTTCGCGCTGTGCTTCTCGATCCGGCCGATCATGGTGTACGGCGGGT
>NZ_JBARYR010000164.1:0-16853 GCF_049648075.1 Rubrivirga sp.
TCCATCGCGCGGTTGAGCGCGAGCGCCGCTCCCATTCCTACCAGCGAGATCAGCGCCACGATGTAGAAGGCCGTCTCGCCGTGCTCCGGCATCGGCGCCGGCCTCGAGGCCGCGAGCGCGCCGAACACCCCGGCGGCGATGGCCGCCCCGGCACACACAGCGAGCCAGACGATGCGGAGAGGGCGGGCGAACGTGGAGATATCGGTCATGCGGTCAGGGCGTGCGATTCCCAAGGTAGGACGCGCCTATCTTCCGGTGTCCGTTCGGGGCGTGGCGCAGCTCGGTAGCGCGCCTGCTTTGGGAGCAGGAGGTCGTGGGTTCAAATCCCGCCGCCCCGACTGGCCGGGCCACCCGGCCCTGGGCCTGTAGCTCAACCGGATAGAGCGTCGACCTTCTAAGTCGAGGGTTCCAGGTTCGAGTCCTGGCAGGCCCGCCCTCGAGGTCGCGTCTTCGCGGACGGTCCGTGCGGAGTCTGGCTTCGAGTCCGTAGGTTTGTCCTCGATGGTGCCGTGGCCGAGTGGCTAGGCACAGGTCTGCAAAACCTGCTACACCGGTTCAAATCCGGTCGGCACCTCCAGGGGCTCAGGGACTATTTCGGTCTCTGAGCCCTTTTTTCGATCATCCTGAGGGAAATCGTACTGCCGAGCCAACCGGCAGACCTGTGCCTAGCCCCTCTGCCTCGGCACCATTGAATCGAGGCATTCTGGAGGGGTGTGCTGGAATAGTGCTGAACTCGAACGGGAGCGCTCGGCTCGGTCTTCTTGCTCTACTTCAAGCAAGACATGGCTTCCCTCGTTCATCAAAAGGGCCTTTACTACGCCCAGTTCTACGATTCGTCGCGACAGCCGAAGCGCAAGCAAGTCCCCCTCAAGACGAAACGCCGCCGGGTGGCTGACCGGGCGTTCCGCAAACTCGAGGACGAGTACGCTCTCGGCACGTTCGATCCTTGGGCATCCGTCCTCGAGGCCGAACAGATCGAGACGTTGGGACCCGCCCTCGATGGGTTTCTCGCCGCACGCAGGGACCTCCGCCCGCACACGCTCGCGAAATACCGGACTGTGATCGGACTCCTCGTCCGCGAGTTGGGCAGCGACTTCCCGTTGTCGTCGGTTGGATCCGATCACATCGAATCGTTCCTCAAGGGACGAGACCGCAAAGCAGTCACTCGCAAGACATACAGCACGACACTCTCACCGTTCTTCAACTGGCTCGTCGGCATAGGGTTCATAGCGACAAACCCTGTTGCGGGTGTTCGACTCCAGCGGGTGCCCGCGAAGGCACCTCGGTATCTATCCAAGGAGGAAGTGCTCCGGTTGGTCCTCGCGGTCAAGTGGGATGCCGCGATCAATCCCCGCGTCCCTTCGGACTCGTCGCTTTGGATCGTCCCGATCATCGAGGCGAACGTGTACCTCGGGCTCCGAGTTAGCGAAGTGTGCAATCTCCAATGGGAGGATGTCGACCTCGAGCGGGCCACGCTCACGGTTCGTAATCGGGATGGGTTCACGACCAAGTCAGGAAAGGAGAGAACCCTACCACTCCCGGATCGCCCCCTCGAAGTCCTCGAACGCGTGTACAAGCAGTCGAGAAACGCGCAACGCTACGTGTTCAGGGTGTCCCCAGCGTCGAGACAACTCACACGCCACTACCTCTCGCGGCGATTCAAGAGGTACGCACGCCTTGCGGGCCTATCCGAGGACGTTTGTTTTCACACAACACGGCACACGTGCGCGTCATGGCTTGCCGAGCGTGGATGCGCCGTGGAAGCCATTCGCTTGTACCTCGGGCACTCCAGCGTCCGCGTGACCGAGCGGTACATGCATCTATCCCCCAGTGCATTTGCCTCACAGATCCAAACGGCCTTTGGTAGTCTCGCGTCAGATCAACAGAAGGCCTGCACTTAGCCCTGCCCCATCAGATCCCGACGACCATGCGTACGCTCGTCCTCTTCCTCGTCGCTCTCGCACTGCTGGCTGTACCTGCGACCGCACAGTCCGAACGGACCGACCTCGTCCGTCTGTTCACGGGCCCCGGCGACACAGCGTACGTCACGAGCCTGACTCGAGGCCGAGTCAGCAGGACCGACGACGGTGGCGTCTCGTGGCAACCCGTGAGCCCGTTCCCAGATACTCGGGATGGATACTCGTTTGCCCTGACCAGACCGGTTGTGACCTCGAACGGCGTGATCCTCGCCTGGGAGTATGCCCGCCAGTTCAACTCGTCGTCTTACAATACTCAGGTCCGGTCTGATGACGGCGGACAGACGTGGACCGAGTTCGAGGCAGGTGGCAACCCCGCTGATCACTTTGCGGTTTCGATCGACGGCGGGTTCGTCATCGCTGGCTACGGAGATGGCCGCGGAGGCAACTACCGACGCTTTACCGTCTCGAGGAATGACGGATTCTCGTGGCGGAACGCGGTGGGACCCGACGGGCGGCAGAGCATCGAAACACTACGGTTCGGTACGGCCGTCGCTGCCAGGGGGGACTTCGCCGCGATCTACAACGGGGTCGAACACGTCGGGATCTGTGACGACGGCTCTGACCCTTGCTCCGGCGTCGCCCGGTCCGAAGATCGAGGCGTGACGTGGATGTTTACGGAGACGACCGGGTTCGAAGAGGCCGAGAGCACATTCGGGTTCGATCTCGTGAACGAACGCGCTCGCTTAGGCCCGGACGGAACGCTCTACGCTTGGACTCGGGGGGAAGAGACCGAGCTGTATCAGCTCTCGCCGAGCCTGTACCGGCTCCCACCGCAGGACTCGGTTTGGACTCGAGTCGCGCTCCCAGACTCGGCGACGGAGGTCCGAGCACTCGACGTAGGCGATGACGGAGCCGTTCACTTTGGAACCGACAAGGGAGCTCTCGTCTCGCGTGACCATGGGGCCTCGTGGACACGTGACGGCCTCGAGGGGGCCGTGACGGCTCTCGAGCGGACACAGGCCGGAACGCTATTGGCGCTAGCCGACCGAACTGTGTGGCGTCGCACTGGCGAAGGAGTATGGTCTCAGGGACGCGTTCCTGTGAGTACCAGTAGTCAGATACCCAACGTCCTCGATGCGGCCCTCACGGTGCAACCAAACCCGGCCTCCCACTCCACTAGGGTCGAAGTCGTCGGCCTCGAGGGCGACGCGACCGTCGAGGCGTTCGATGTGCTCGGCCGGTTGGTTGCGACGATCCACACAGGTCCGATGACGAGACGACTTCAACTCGAAGTCGAGATTGGATCCTGGCCTCCAGGTGTCTACGTCGTTCGAGCTAATGGGGAGCGCGGTACCGCGTCAACCCAGATCACTGTGACGCGGTAGCATCGGTCCGAGACCGCATATTCTTCGGTCAACAAGTCACGACCATCCGAGCCAGCGCCGCTCTTCTCGAGATCTACGCCCGGACAATGTGAATGTCAGGACTCCAATAGGATGTATCGGCCCAAAGCGAGGTCCAGCAACCAACGGAACTATGTTGTCCGTTTGGAGAGTGCACGAGGCAGGTTAGGGAGCGATAAAGCGAGTGGAGTGCTGTTTTCAGGCGTGCTTGGTGCGGGCGCTTTGTGACCCGGTGGTCGTCCATGGTTGAATCCCGAAACCGCCTTCGGGCTTAGCGAAAGGTGTTCACTATGCGCTATGAGCGTTTACTTGTCAAATCCCAGAATCGCACCGACTCAGTTGCGGACGAAGAGCCGATCCGCGTCGCCCACGATCGCTATGGGCCAGCGCGGTCCGTCCTCCACGAGCACCCGGAGTGAGGCCCCGTCGACAACGCCGAACCCGAGCCGGGACGTCCCGATGTCGAACGCGATGAGTCCTCCGTAGTCCACGTAGGTCCCCTCGGCCTCGCTTTCGTAGGGCGCCGTGTTCGACACGTTGTACGAGTCGCCGTTGACACCGCGGATGACGACGTGGTACGTCCCGTCGGGCTTGAGCGTGAGCGTCCCGCCCTCTACCCGGTTGTTCGCCAGTCTCCCGAAGATGAATGGGAGCCGCCGGACGACACCGCGGGTGACGGTGGCCTGGAAGTCGTACGACTCCGACCTCGGGGCCGGTACGTGCGGCCCCGACCTCGAGCCAGGCATCGAGGGAGCGATCGACCAATCGGGATCGACCCCCTCGGGCGTCAGGAGAGCCAACCCGCACTCGCGGGAGGACTGGCTACCGCCACCGCCGAACGCGATCCCCTCCGGGCTGTAGTCGCCGAGGACCACGGTCGTCGGGCTGCGGGGGTCTGGCCCCGCCGTGCCGTACCAGACGTAATCGCCGCCGTCGAGGCGGAGTTCGAGGAGCGGCCCCCGGCGTTCGTAGTCGCCCGCGATGTCGAAGGTGTCCCGGGCGACGGTCGTCTCTGCTCCGGCGTAGGTCAGCTTCGTCTCGGCATAGAGCGAGAACCGGCCGTCGTCTCCGAACCGGAGCCGGGCGTAGTCGAGGCCGCCCCCCCTGCGGCCGTCGTAGGGACCGAACGTGCACCTGTAAGAGGAGACCTCGTCGCCCTGCGACCCGAAGCTGTAGTACAACTGCGACCGGTACACGAGCTCGAGCTCGGTCAAAGACGCCCCGACCGAGGGCCCGGCGCTCCGAGGCGGTACCCCGTCGCTGGCCCCCTCACTCTGGACTCCGCCCCGGTTCGATTGCGGCGTCTCTTCGAGGACGGAGGAGTCGCAGGCCGAGACCACGAGGGCTAGGACGGCAATGGCGAGGAGTCGGGTCAACATCGTGGAGGCTCGGGCGCTAGGTCTCAAAGTAGGGAGCGGCGAACCGTGTTCGAGGCCACACCGCCGCCCCCAGTTTGCTCAACGAGCCGCGCACCCTTCCATTGCAGTCACGTCGCCGGACTCGACCGCGTCACTCTCGCGGTCGGCCAGTGCGCGGGCTGTCTGGTCTGGTCGTGCTGTGGAGGCGTGCGGGGTAGAAACCCTCCTCAGAGGCACCAGTGCCGTTCGCGACCGCGGACACCCCCCGACAGGAGCTGTTATGGCGTCGGCAGGTGCTTCCACGTCTTGCCAGAGATGGCGGAGTACGCCGCGCTGTGATTCACGCCGTGCTCGGCCGCGAGACGGACGGCGGCCGACCTTTCGGTCCGGGCGAGGCGGCGCATCTCGTACTTCGCCCCCGGCTCGCGAACACTTCCACACGGCATCGACGCTCGTCGCGACGGCGTGTGGCGACGCAGCTTGGGTCTCTCGGCCTCCAGCTCAGTTGCGGACGAGGAGTCTGTCCGCACCGCCCCAGATCCTCATCGGCCAGACCGGACCCTGCTCGACGAGGACACGCATCGCGGCCCCGTCGATCACGCCGAACCCGAGCCGGGACGTCCCGACGTCGAACGCGATGAGACCGCCGTACTCGGTGTACGTCCCCTCACTCTCCTTGTCATCGCGCCACGTGTTCGACTCGTGGTAGTCGTCGCCGACGACATCGCGGATGTAGATCCGGTAGGTCCCGTCGGGCCGGAGCGAGAGCGTTCCGCCCTCGATCCGGTTGTTTGCCCGCCTCCCGAAGATGAGGGGCAGCGACCAGACGGCCCCCTCGTGAGCGACGATCGCCTCGAAGTCGTAAGACTCCGACCGCGTGCCCGGCTCGTAGCTCACAGACCAGTCGGGCTCGACGCCTTCTGGCGTCAGCACGGCCAACCCGCACTCTCTGCTGGTGCCTGTGAGCCCGTTCCCGAACGCGATCCCGTCGGTGCCGTAGTCGCCGAGGACCACGGTCGTCGGCGCACGGGGGTCGGGTCCGGCCGTGCCGTACCAAGTGTGGTCGCCCCCATCGAGCTGCAGCTCGAGGAGCGGCCCGCGGCGGTCGTAGTCGCCGACGACGGCGAAAGTGTCTTGGAAGGCCACCATTTCGCCGTCGACGAGGCGTCTCATCTGCGTCGCGACGTCGAGGGAGAACCGGCCGTCGTCGTCGAACGCGAGACGGGCGTCCTCGATCGCGCCCCCTTCGCGGCCGTCGTACGGGCCGAACCAGCACCCGAGCGGCGAGGTCATGTCGCCCTCAGTGTAGTCGTTGTACAACTGAGACCGGTAGACTAGCTCGAGCTCGGTCAACGAGGCTCCGAGCGGTGGCTGGTCGGTGGGGACCACAGGGCCTGAGGAGTCACAGGCTGACGCCATTATGGCCGCGAACAGGACTAGAGAAAAGTGGCGCATTCCAAGATTCGTATGTCAGTGAGAGCTGCACGTGTCGCCATGGTGCCGACAACGTTCAGCGGCTTGTGACCCAATCAAGGGGACATCAGAGTAGCAACCGATCACGGCGCAACGAAAGGCCACAGCAAGGCCCTCCCCACGGGCTGGCCGTAAAGCTCCACACGCAACGCCGATCGGCTGGAAGCGACCTGGGTCAATTGCGGACGAGGATCCGGTCGGTCGTGTCCCAGACGCGGATCGGCCACGTGGGACCTTGCTCGACGCCCACGCGGAGCGTGTCGCCGTCGGACCACCCGAACCCCATGGCGGCCGTCCCGACGTCGAACGCGAGGAGCCCTCCGTGGTCCACGTACGTCCCCTCAGACTCCTTGTCGCTACGCCACGTGTTCGTCGGGTGGTAGTTGTCGCCTTCGACATCGAGGATGAGTATGTGGTACGTGCCGTCGGGGCGGAGCGTGAGCGTGCCGCCCTCGATCATGTTGTTCGCCTGGCGTCCGAACCTGAGAGGCACCTCCTGATACCCCCAGGAGGCGATGACACCGACGAAGTCGAACGACTCCGCCCTCGCCCCTGGCTCTGAGACGATCGAACGGTCGGGCTCGACGCCCTCCGGCGTGAACATCGCGAGGCCACAGTCTCTCCCGTTGAGCCCCGAGGGCTGAGCTGCCCCGAACGCCGAGCCTTGGTCACTGTAGTCACCGAGGACGACGGTCGTGGGCGACTCGGGGTGGGGGCCGACCGTCCCGTACCACACGTGGTCCCCCGCGTCGAGACGGAGCTCGAGGAGCGGCCCGTGGCGCTCGTAGTTGCCGGTCACCGTCAACGTGTCGCGCTCGACGGTCTCGCTCTGCTGGAGAGCGGTCTCGGCGTAGAACTCGAACCGGCCGCCGTCGCCGAAACGGAGCCGTCCGGCCTCGAGGTAGCCTCCTCCTTGGCCGTCGTACGGCCCGAACAGACAGTTCTCGTCGGGGTCGACGTACTCGTAACCCTCCGTTGTGATCGAGAGTTGGGAGTGGTAGACCAACTCGAGCTCGGTGAGCGAGGGACCCGTGGGCGCTGGGACAGAGGAGTCGCAGGCCGCGACCGCGAGGATTAGGACGGCAACGGCGAGGAATCGGGTCAACGTCGTGGGGGCTCTGACTCTAGGTCTCAAAGTAGGGGGCTGCGAAAGAAGTCCAAGGCCATCTCGCAGCCCCCAGATCGCTCAACGAGCCGCGTGAGCTTTCATTGCGGTCACGTCTCCGGACTCAGCCGCGATCTGGCCGACCTCGACCGCAAAGCACACCCGCGGAGTTGCATCGGCCTCCCCGGTGACGCCCGCTGTCCGATCCCCCTTGAACCTGTCGAAGCCGCTGCACCCGGTGCGGCCCGCCTCTACGTCACCCTCGATGGTGAGCGGTCCACGGTCGAGGGTACCGTCGAGGTCAGCTCTTACCTCGAGATGGAAGCGGCGGCCATCGTTCCCCCGATTGATGCACCTGCGCCGGCTGGGGGATAGATGGCTGGCGCATGGTCCCTGATGGGCCTCATCTGCAACGGTTTGCAACAGCCGCCAATCCCCCACAACTCGTTGCAGCACCTAACGGGGGGACAATGGAAGCGGCACCATTAAAGACTCACAACAGGACATACCTGTTGAGCAGAGATGAATTGGCCCTCTGGGCTTGCCAGCCACGGGCACAGAGGCTATGCTTGGCAAGCTAAAGCAACAACCGTGCCAAATATGATCGACTCACTAGACAACTAGCTCAACAACCTCGAATGTACGATCCGACGAATGAACAAGCCGCCGCCTCGAGCCTCCCGGATGGGACTCCAAACCTCAAACCTACACGAGACTCAGCGACCTCCAGGCCGGGAGACGTGGCCCCTGATCGACCTCCACGTCAAGGACGCCCAACGGACTCGCACCCGAAAGCAGGGGAGGGGATAGGGGAAAGGGAAGGAGGAGGAAAGGCCCTCATGCCCATACTCCGTAGTAGTGAGACCCAGGAAGAGACTGAGCCGAAAGAGAAAAAGGGCGCAGAACCCCTCAGAGAAGCCAGACTCGCCGATTCCGACAGGGGAGAGATCGAAGCCGATGAGGTTGAGGACGCTAGCGGCGACCAACATCCCCCCGTCCGCGCCCACAATCCGGTCTGTTCTCTCGCCCTACGGGAGTTGGTCCTCGATGCGTACCCAGCGCTTCAGGCCAGCGTGGTCTTGCGTCGTTTCTTCGCCCACGTCGTGTACGCGACTGTCCTGTGCCCGAACACGGGTTGGGTGCCCGTGCCGTACGGGGTCCTCGCGCGAATCGCCGGTCAGAGCAGGGAGGCCAAGAACAAATCGTTTAGTGGGAAGCTGTTCTTGGAAGACGCGAGGGACCGGGCGTTTCCGGGACTCCAGTGGGCCAACGCTGACAAGGATCGGGGACTCGCCAGGAGAATTAGGACGCTCGGCCTCAGGACTGACGTACAAGCCGCCATCGAACGCGAGATGGCCTGCCCTCTCGGCGAGATTGAAACGCCCGTCTGGTTTATCTCCGGCGAGACGAGGACGCCCAAAAAAGCTCGAGGAGCGAGGACACGGACCGAAAAGGCCATAGCCTACGAGACCTCACGCCACCTCCAGATCGACGAAGAGGACGGCGTCCTCCCCTACCCTGCCGACTCGTATGGGGTGTTACAACACATGAACAGGCTCTCGTCCCGCCTATTCACGTCGGCGGTCCAGGCCCACATATCCGAAGCTCTCGAACTCGCGACCTTGATCCCAGACGCCCGGAAGAGATCGTCGGCGCTCGCTGTTCTCAATGCCGTCCAGGATGCTCCGAGGCCCCTCTACCAGTTGAGCGACCTCCGCCGCTCGGTTCGGATCTTCCCGGCATCAGCGTCGCTCCTGACGCTTCCCGCGCCGCTCCGGCGGGTCCTGACCGCTGACTGGCCCGAGTTCGACCTCCGCTCGTCTCAACTCGCCATCGCAGCACGGCAATGGGGAGACAAGGAGGTCTGCGATATGCTCTCCGACGGGTACGACGTATGGGACGACATATCCAAAGCGTTCGGCCTCGAGGTCGGGTCGACAGAGTGGGAAGAGGTCAAGCCCGCGTTCAAGCAAGCTCTCTACAGCGCCCTATTTGGAATGAGCACTCGAGGGGTCAAGGGCAAACTGACACGGAAGCTCCAGGGGACCAACCTCTCTAACCTCGGACCCAACGCCGCAAACCGGTTCGTGGCGTTCCCAGTCATTGAGTCCATGCTCGAACACCGGGATCTCGTCCTCGCCGGGATCGAGGAGAATGGTGGTGCCCGTGACTGCTACGACAGGTTCATTCCGGTCAGAGATGGAAGCTCGCGCGGCCCAGAGGTATCGCCTCGCTCCGTCCTCGCACAACTCGCCCAGGCGATGGAGCTTGCTATTGTGTACCCCGCCCTCGAGGTCGTGCGCAAGCAGCGGGACCTGCACCTCACCCTGTGGCAGCACGACGGGTTCTCCCTCGCGATGTCCGATCCAACGAAGGCGGAGCGGCACGCACGGCAGGTGACAGCGGCCGTGGACGCGCAAGCCGCCCAGTTCGGGGTTCCGACATGCCTCGTGCAGAAGATGGCGCCAGCGCAAACCTGAGGCCCGTCTCGAGGCTCTCGTACATCTCTACTCGACCTACCGGAGTCCCTAGGTCCCACTCCTCCTCATGGGGGCGGGGTGGGGGGTTGATGGCGCGGCCTGGAGGATCGGTCCGGGTCGCCACCCGTTCACACGCCTGAGCCAACCTCGAGGCTCCTGATGCGTTTACCGCGCGACGGTGAACGTCCTGTTCGCGCTGGAACCCGCGCTCGATACTCGAACGATGTATGTGCCGGGCGGCAGAGGCCCTCGTTCGAGGCGGAACTGCATCTCGCCTCTCGCTACACCGTCGTACAAGACGGACACCTCTCGACCAACAGCGTCAAAGACTGAGACTCGAACTGAAGATCCAGTCTCAGCGGACAGTCTAATATCGACCGGGCCTGACGAAGGGTTCGGCGATACTGCGAGGCCGAACTCCCCCTCGGGTCCGTCACCGACCGAGGTCACCTTGGGGGCCGCAGAGTAGGCATAAAGCTCCCATCCTGTTTGCGACTCTAGGGCTGTGAAATACAACGTGTCGCCGAGGACAGCAAAGCCTCCGGGATGCGACGACGACGCTCCTTGATGGATGTTGGCCACGAGTTCTGGCTCGGAGCCCGGCGTGTAGCGCCACAATTCGAAGCCAATCTCCTCCTTGAACCCAGAGAAGTAGAGAGAGCCGTCGTAGGCGACTCCTGGCGCGAACTCCATTTCGGGAAATCCCACGACCTCGAGGTCTCCGTCCGAGGTATACCGCCATAACGTGTGGGACCCGAAGCTGGCGTCCCCTCTGGAGGCGGAGAGGTATAGGTCACCGTCGTGCTCGGCGACTTTCTTCCATCGCCCTCCCTCGTCCGAGGTCGGGTTGGGGTCGGCCTCGATGGCCAGCGTCAGCCCGTCGTCGGCGTTGTGCCGCCACAGCCGCTGGACCTGCTGCCTCTGCCCCGTGAACTCGGGGAAGTACGTCGACCCGTCGTAGTCGAATGCGTCGTAGAGATTGTAGCGGATGTCTCCGGTATCGACCCTCTGCATTCCCGTCTCCGGCGTGTACCGGAAGAGGCCGCGAGAATTCCCTCCATTGCTGACGTACAGCGCGTCTTGGTCCTCGGAGGCGTACAAGACGTGGTCGACTAGAAAGTCCTCCCACACCACGGATGGCCCGTCAACCTCGGTATACCTCCACAGCCTTCCCCTGGCCGCGAAGTAGAGCACGTCACCTACGACGGTGAGCGAGGAGACCTGCGACCCGTACCCATTTTCTCCCTCCAAGAGGTCTGCCGCGAGTTCGACACCCATTTCAGGTCTGTACCGGAGCAACTCGACGTCGGCCGTGCCAAGAACCTCGCCGGGGAAGTAGAGAGCGCCGTCGTACACAGCCAGCCTTTGGAGACGTCCGAGGTACCCACGAGAGACGACGCCGGACACCCGCACGACCTCGCCGCCTGGCACGTAACTGTAGACGTAGTACACATAACGGGAATAGTGAAACTCGTCCTCGCCGTTGGCGACGAAGTAGACCGCCCCGTTGAACGAGGTAAGGAACGCGGGCTGCGAGGAGTTTGCGCCGGGGATGATATCGGCGACCAAGCGGTGCTGGGCCGACGCCGACACGGCCGCCACGGATGCGAGCCCGAGAAGGAGAGTGAATCTCATGGTGGTCGTAACCAGATTCAGGTGAGTAGGCAAAGATGACGACGCGAATCGAACTGCTACAACCCCAAAGATCTCCGGCTCCGTATCGAGGCCAGTCACGGCGCTGAGTTTGGAATAAAACAAGTCGGTGAATACGATGGACATGCAAACGAACATGCCCCCGGTTTCGCGCCCCTCTCCTCTACTGTGTCCCATGCAACGACCTAATGCCCAACTCGCTGCGTGCAGAAGGCGGCGGTACCGCAAACATGAACTCGTCTCGTAGCTCTTGTACATCTCTACCGAACCTACGGGAGTCCCTGCCTACCCCCCCCTCATAGGGGCGGGGTGGGGGATGATGGTTCCACCTCATGGGTCAGCCGGAGGAGATAAGGTTCCAAATCGAGGACGAGATTGGACGAGGAGGTTCCACAAGCTATGTTCTAGATCTCTTGAGGCTCCGCCATCTGCGCCCAGCCTCGCTCCTTCTCAAGCTGCAAGAAGACGAGCCGGTGCCCCGTGTGCTGGAATAGTGCTGAACGCACCTCGCTCCCACGTCCTTGGGAGTGGAAGAACCTTCGATCCCAGGCCGCTTTGCACGATTGGGGCATCGTGGCTTGGCTCCTTGAACAGGTCTGCAAAACCTGCTACACCGGTTCAAATCCGGTCGGCACCTCCCGCCCCGGTTGCTCTCTGGACGTCAGAGGCAGCCGGGGTTTTGCAGTCTTTGGGTCTTGTCCAGACGGGGTTGCAACGGCAGCAGAGACAGACGAAGCCCCGATGACCGAGCATCCGGTCGCGGTCTAAGACTCTGTGATCCACCTGACGAGGTAGCTGGAAGACCGCAATGCAAGGCTCAGCGCCGATCCGCCTCGTCCCAGGACGTGCTTCAGGCCTCGGTCTTCCCCGATTGAAGTTCGTCTTTCCGATGCCCTCGCCTAGGCTGGGTAGCCTGTCGAGGGCTCATCTTGTCGGCGACAGACCGGAGGAGCCGGGCCGTCTCGTAGTCGCCGCGAGAGGCCGCATCATCAGCGCGGTCGAGGACATTCCGTGCGGTCGGGCGGTTGCCGAGGGTCGCGTTCGTCATGGTCTCGAAGGGTTTGGGGAGAACGCTAACCGTCCGCTTCCATCGGAGGTACCCAGAAGCTCCGGATTCAGGAAAAAGCTGATCGCGTTCTAACGACGGATCCGATCCGGCTCAGACTGCTCGATCATCGGGGCGTTTCCACGTGGGCCGACCTCGAGGAGGTCCAGAGCCAGACGGCGGCCTCGAGGGCGGTCCTCTACGAGTAGGGCGGTCCTCTACGAGTAGAGCGCGGCCGTCGTCTCGACGAGGGAGCCCCTTTACAGGACGCTCTCGCCCGTGCTCGAGCCCGAGTTCTCCTGTAAGCCGGGGTCGTCAGAAAGCACATCCACGACGGCCGGCGCGACATGAGCCTCAAGGTCGAGGTCAGCAGAGAGCGACGGGGCCGCCTCGGCTTGGAAGACCAATGCCTCGACGGCGTCGAGGGCGGAAGCCTGGTCGAAAATGGACTGGGCGGAGGGGACAACTGCGAGGGCGAAGACGGCGGCGAGGGCGAGAGCGAAGCGCGTGGAGGCAGGGCCAACGGGCGGCCTGGAAAAGGAGTGAAGGCGGCCGGGCACGAGTGGCGCGCCGTTCGGAAGACGCTCTGGAGATCCCTCTCTACCGAGCAGGTGGAGGTCAAAAGCGGCACCCTCTACGTCTCCCGGTTGGCGTTTACGCCCTCGATTCGGAACGCCCACGGCCCCTCGGCTCGCCAAGCTCGTCTTCGAGGACGGCACGGGCAGGGCTGAACCACGGACCCCGCATACAAAGCGGACGTACAGAGCCGTGCTCGTAGCCCCGACCTCGATTCCGCCCATGCGTCTCCCCGTTCTCTTCGCCGTCCTCGCCCTGGCCGGCTGCTCATCCGTCGACCGCCTGGAGGCGCCCGCCCGTCCGGCCTCGACCGAGCCCGAGTTCCGGCCGCTCTCGCCCGAGGAACTCGCCCCCGAGCAAGCCGCCGCGTTCTCCGTCCCGGTCGTGTACGACACCCTGTCGAACGGTCTCAAAGTGGTCGTGTCCCGGGACGACACCGCCCCGACGGCCGTGATCGCGGTGTACTACAACGTCGGGTTCAGGATCGAACCGCGCGAGCGGACCGGGTTCGCCCACCTGTTCGAGCACATGATGTTTCAGGGCTCCGAGAACCTGGGCAAGAACGAGTTCATCAGTCTGGTCCAGAGCAACGGCGGCATCCTGAACGGCTCGACCCGGTTCGACTTTACCAACTACTTCGAGGTCGTCCCCGCAAACACCGTCGAGACGATGCTGTGGGCCGAGGCCGACCGGATGCGCGGGCTCGACATCACCCAGGAGAACCTGACCAACCAGCAGGGCGTGGTCTCGAACGAGGTTCGGGTCAACGTCATCAACGCGCCCTACGGCGGCTTCCCGTGGCTCGACCTGCCCCAGGTCGCCAACGAGAACTGGTACAACGCCCACAACTTCTACGGCGAGCTGTCCGACCTCGAGGCCGCCACCCTGGAGGACGTCCAGAGCTTTTTCGACACGTACTACGCCCCCAACAACGCCGCCGTGGTGGTCGTCGGCGACGTGGACCCGGACCAAGTGATGGGCTGGGTCGAGGAGTACTTCGGCGGGATCGCCCGTGCCGACGTGCCGCCGATCCCCGACTTGTCGGAGCCGCGCCAGACCGAGGAGAAGCGGACTTCGAAGGTGGACTCGCTCGCGACGCGGCCGGCCTTGGCGTTCGCCTACCACATGCCGCCGCGCAACTCGGACGCCTACTTCGCGATGGGCCTCTTGCAGCAGATCCTGCTCGCCGGCGACGACTCCCGCCTGCACCAGGCCTTGGTGACGGAGAGCGGCCTGACCTCGAGCGTGTCGGGCGGCATCAACTGGCCCCTCGGTAACATGTTCAACTACAACGGCCCGATGCTGTGGTCCGGCTGGCTGATCCACGACGCCGAGACCGACCCGGACTCCGTGCTCGCCCTCGTCGACCGCGAGATCGAGGCCATCCGCGACGACGGCGTCGAGGCCGACGTCTTGGAGCGGGCCAAGGTCAAGCTCCGCAGCGATCTCTACGACACCATCGGCGGCACGTTCGGCGTGGGCCGGGCGGACCTGCTCGCCACGTTCGCCTTGTTCGACAACGACCCGTCGCGGATCAACCGCCTGGTCGAGCGCTTCGAGGCTGTCACGCCGGGTCTCATCCGCAGAACGGCGCGGCAGGTCCTCCACCCCGACAACCGGACCGTCATCACCCTCGAGGCCGCCGGCGGCGGCTCCTAGCCCGTCCTCGAGAGCCGCTAGGCCGGCGACGCCAACGGCGCACCACCTCGCACGCTCCCTCTGCCCTGACCTCGAGGCCGAAACGCCTCCGCCCTCGAGGGCGACACAGACCTCCCGCTCTGACGACATGATCCGCTCGCTTCTCCTTTCTCTCTCGCTCCTGGTCGCCGTCCCCGCGATGGCCCAGACGTTCCCCTCGACGCCGCCGGAGCCCGGCGACCCGATCCCGTTCACGTTGCCCGAGGGCTCGTCGTTCACGCTCGACAACGGCGTCGAGGTGACGCTCGTCCCGTACGGCGCGTTGCCGAAGGCGACGATCCGCGCGGTCGTCCGCGTGGGGAACGTGGACGAGGGGCCGGGGCAATCGTCACTCGCGGACCTGACGGCAGGGCTGTTAACCGAAGGCACGACCTCGAGGACGCAGCAGCAGATCGCGACGGAGGCGGCGGAGATGGGCGGGTCGCTGGGCGCGGGAGCCGGCCTCGACCAGACGTTCGTGTTCGGCGAGGCGCTGAGCGAGTTCACGCCGGACCTGGTCCGGCTAGTGGCGGACGTGCTCCAGAATCCGGCCTTCCCGGCCGACGCGTTCGACCGGATCCGGCGCAACCAGCTTCGCAGCGCGGCCGTCGCTCGGTCGCAGCCGGGGACGTTGGCGCGGGCCGCGTTCGCTCGCGCGCTCTACGGCGACCACCCCTACGCCGCGGTCATCCTGCCGGACGCGGCCCAGATCGAGGCCGCTTCGGTCCAGGACGTGCAAGCGTTCTACGACGCGCAGTTCGGCCCCCGCCGGACCCAGATCTACGTCGTCGGCCGGTTCGACGAGCGGACGGTCGAGGACACGATCCGCCGCTCGTTCGGCGCGTGGTCAGGCGGCGCCGACGTGACCAGCCCGACGCCGCCGACGGCCCAGACGGGGCGGCGTGTGATCCTGGTGGATCAACCCGGCGCGCAGCAGTCGAACGTGACCATCGGCCTGCCGACGATCGACCCGAGCAACGAGGACTTTGTGGCGCTCGCGGTCACGAACGCGCTGTTGGGCGGCTCGTTTGGCTCGCGCATCACGCGCAACATCCGCGAGGACAAGGGCTACACCTACAGCCCCGGCTCGTCGGTCGCGTCGCGCTACCGGAGCGGCTACTGGGCCGAGAGCGCGGCCATTCAGACACCCGCGACCGGCCCGGCGATCACGGAGATCCTGTACGAGATCGACAGCCTGGCCACCACGGCGCCCTCGAGGGCGGAGCTCGAGGGGATCCAGAACTACCTCGCGGGCACGTTCACGTTGCAGAACTCGTCCCCGGGCGGGATCGCGTCGTTCCTGTCGTTCCTCGACCTGCACGGGCTGGGCCGCGACTACCTCGAGGGCTACGTTGAGCGCGTCTACGCGGTGACACCCGACGACGTGCGGCGCGTGACGGCGGACTACCTCAGCCCCGACGACCTGACCATCGTCGTCGTCGGCGACCGGGCCGTCGTAGAGGAGCAACTCGCCCCGTTCGGCGACCTCGAGGTCGAGGTCTTGGAGTAGCGGAAGCCGTGAAGATCGCGCGCTAGGACGGCCCCCGGCGGCGACGTACCGTCGTGCCCCCGCTCCCCCACCCCGTTGCGCGCCCCCGCTCTCACTCTCACGCTCGTCCTGCTCCTGGTCGCCGGCTGCGACGCGACCGCCGTCGAGGACAGCGGCCTCGACGGGGACCCTGTCGTCGGGACGTGGCAGGCCGTGGGAACGGCCGACGAGGTCTTGCTCACGAGCCGCGTGGACCAGTCGGTCCCGAACTTCCGCGCCCGGGGCGAGGGCGGGATCGTGCTGTCGGGCGCCCTCGAGGATCGGCTCCACTACGTGAGCTCGCTGTACCGCTACAGCGAGGCCGTGGACGGCGTCTACGCCGAGAGCATCACGTTCGCATCTCGGCCTGGGTTCGACCTCGAGGACGGGCCGATCACGCTCCTGCTCGTGGACGTCAGCGCGAACCCGGCGTCGGCATCGGTGAACCGAGCGACGTCGCGGTCCGAGACGTACTTCGGCGCACCCTTCCCGGCGGGCACCGGCCCGTTCTCGTACCGGGACGGCCGGCTGACGGTGCCGGGGGTCGAGGTCGTGGCGGAGGACGGGTCGGGCCGGCGGGTCGCCGTCGGGGGGACGCTCACGTTCCCGGTCGTCGAGTTGCGGGCGGGCCAGGAG
>NZ_JBARYR010000165.1:0-2842 GCF_049648075.1 Rubrivirga sp.
GCCCGTAGCCGAGCGTCGCAGCGCCCCATGCCACCAGTGGCGGCCCGACCGCCGTGGCCGCGACGAACACGGTTCGGGTAAAGCCCTTGATCGCACCGATGTGACGCCGGCCGAAAAAGAACGCGTACGCGCTCCCGCCCACGTTTCCCTGGGCACCTTGGACCAGGCCGAACACGACCCCGTAGGCCCACACGCCAGCCGTGGAATCGACCAGCGGCACGGACGCGGTCATTGACGCGAAGAGCGCGAGCGAGACGCCCAGCACGCGCCCCGGACCGATCTGGTCGAGGACGGCGCCGGCGCCCAGACTCGAGGCCGCTGTCACCACGCCGTAGGGAACGAACAGCAGGGCCGCGTCGGCCCTCGACAACCCGCCTGCGCCCATCACGTCGACGTGGTGGAACAAGAGCGCCGTCCCGATGCAGCTCGTCGACGCCAAGCCGGCCGTCAGGAGCCAGAACGTCCCGGTCCGGCGCGCGTCCTCGAGGGCGACCGACCGTTCGGGTGGCGCGTCGTCCCCCGTGAGGCCATCGGGGAGCAGGCCGTAGGACTCGGGGTGCCGGCGGAAAAACGTCGCGCCGACCGGGAGCAGCACGACGGCGACCGCGACGCCGAGCCACGCGTACGTCTCGCGCCAGCCGACGGTGCCGATGCCGCGCTCGATCAGGCCCGGTACGAACGTGATCGCCGCCGCCATGCCCAACCCCATCACGCCGACCGCGACGCCTCGGCGCTTGACGAACCACAGGTTCACGACGTGGACCGCCGCCAAGCTCAGAGCCCCTTGCCCCAACGCCCGGAGCAGGAAGAACCCGACGGCCAGCGTCGCCAGGCCTCTCGCCTGTCCCATCGCGACGCACGCGACGGCAAACAGCGCCGCGATGACCACGACGCCCCGCCGGGGTCCCCACCGGTCGAGGGCGCGCCCGACCCAGGGCAGCACCAGCGCCGACCCGACCGTCGCCCCGGTGTACGCCAAGGCGACGGCGGACCGGCTGACCTCGAGGTCGTCGATGAACGAGTCGATAAAGAGCGACACGCCGGCCGTCTGGCCCGGCAGCGTGCACGCCATCGCGACGGCCGCCGCGACGGTCACGGGCCATCCGAAGTAGACCGGGAACGTGCGGACGAACCGGCTGGGGGTGGCGCTGCTCACGGGGGCACAACCTCGAGGACGGCGCGGGGTTGCCGAGCGGCGACGGGCGCCCGTTTCGACCTCGAGGACGCGTGTGCCGAGAGCCGACCTCGAGGCCGCGGATCTCGACCCACGGGTAGCGCTAGGTTCGGGCCAGATTCCCGCCCGTTCATGCGCCCGCTCGTTCTCCTCCTCGCCCTGACCGCCACGGCCGTCGCCCAGCCCCAGGTGCCCCTCGCCACGCCCTACGCCATCGAGGGCACGGCCGGCTACGACGCCTCCGTCCCGACGCCCCAGGACGTTCTGGGCTTTACGATCGGAGAGCGCCACACGCGCCCGGAGGAGGCCATCCGCTACCTCGAGGCCGTCGCGGCGGCGTCGCCACGCGTCGAGGTCGGGTTCCACGGGACGACCTACGAGGGACGTCGGCTCGCCCACGCGATCGTGACGTCGCCCCAGAACCACGGCCGGCTGGACGCGATCCAGCGCGCGAACGTCGCCATCAGCGAGTCGGCCTCGAGGTCGATGGACGTCTCCGGGATGCCCGTCGTGGTGTACCAGGGGTACTCGGTCCACGGCAACGAGGCGTCGGGGACGGAAGCGGCGCTGGTGTGGCTCTACCACTTGGCGGCGGCGCAGGGCGAGGTCGAGACGCTCTTGCAGGACAGCGTCGTCCTGCTCGACCCGCTGCTCAACCCGGACGGGCGCGACCGCTTTGTGGACTGGGTCAACAGCTACCGCGGTGGCACGCCGGTCACGGACCCCGCCGACCTGGAGCACAACGAGCCGTGGCCCCAGGGCCGCACCAACCACTACTGGTTCGACCTCAACCGAGATTGGCTCCCGACCGAGCTCCGGGAGAGCCGCGGGCGCATGGCGTGGTGGCACACGTGGCGGCCGCAGGTCTCGACGGACCACCACGAGATGGGTCCCGAGGCGACGTTCTTCTTTCAGCCCGGCATCCCGTCGCGCAACAACCCCAACACGCCGGCCGAGACCATCGACCTGACGGGCGAGATCGCGACGTACCACGCCGCCGAGCTCGACCGGATCGGCCAGCTCTACTACTCGGGCGAGAGCTTCGACGACTTCTACTACGGCAAAGGCTCGACGTACCCCGACGTCAACGGGGCGGTCGGCATCCTGTTCGAGCAGGCCTCGAGCCGAGCCCTGACGCGTGAGACCGAGCAGAACGGCGTCCTAGACTACGCGGTCACGGTGCGCAACCAGCTCGCGACCTCGATCTCGACGCTGCGCGCGGCCGTCGCTCTCCGCCAGCGGCTGCTCACCCACGCCCGCGACTTCTACGCCCAGCGTCCGTCCTCGAATGCGTACCTCATCGACCTGAGCGAGCGGCGGACACGGGGCCAGGCGCTCGCCCAGGCCTTGCGTCGCAGCCGCGTCGAGATCTACGACCTCGAGGACGAGGTGACCGTCGGCGACCGGCGGTTCCGGCCGGGCTCGGCGTACGCCGTCCCGCTCGACCAGCCCCAGGGACGGTTGGTCAAGGCCGCGATGGAGCGGACGCTCGAGTACACCGACAGCCTGTTCTACGACGTCTCGGCCTGGACCTTTCCCCTGGCCTACGGCGCCGACGTGGCCCAAGCGACGCGTGCTCCGGCGCTCGGGGACCGCGTCGAGCCGGAGTACGACGGCGGGCGCCTGACCGGCGGCCGTGCGTCCGTCGCCTACGCGATCCGGTGGAGC
>NZ_JBARYR010000166.1:0-27089 GCF_049648075.1 Rubrivirga sp.
GAACTTGGCGACGCGAGGGGAGGACATGACCTGCGAGGAAGCGAACGCCGAAGCTAGACGCCGCTTCCGACCTCGAGGGCGACCTGCCCGTCCTCGAAGCGCTTCCAAGTGGAGAAAATCGCGTCCTCGAGGGCGACGCGCGGCTAGTCGCTGTCCGGCCGGTGGTCGTAGCTGATCGCTCGGCGGATCCGCCAGCCGTCGGGCGTCTCGCGCCAGACGTGCGCGAACTGAGCGACGGTCACGCTACTGCCCTCAGTGAACCGGTGGGTCCCGGTCTGGACGGCCTCAAACCCTTCGATGGGTGACCCGGACAGGCTGGCAACGTCCACCTCTCGAGTCATCCCGTTCGCACGCGGGCACGACTCGGTGAGAGCATGGATCTCCGCGTAGACGTCGGTACCGACAGAGAGTCCCGCCTCGTCGTGGCAGAACTCGACATCCTCGTCCAGCCACTCGACAACTCGGTCCGCGTCGCAGTCGACGAAGATGGTCTCGAACAGCGCTCGGTCGGCCTCGAGAAGCACGTCGTACAGCGGGCCAGACGTCGAGAGATCGGCGTTCCCGATGCGGGTGCCATCCATCAGACCATCGGGGGTCTCGGCGACGAGCGCACCGTCCTCGAGGACCGAAATCAGAGCAGCAGGCTCGGCCTCGGGACGGAACGCGCGATCGCCTTGGTAGAGCAGTCGCGACGCCTCGTCGTCGTTGACCTGCCCCATGAGAGACTCGCCGTCGACGAACAGCCGAAACCAAACCGGCCGGCCCTCCCCGCTCCACATCGACAAGGTGTATTGGCCTGCGATGCAGTCTCTAAGTCGGCCTCGAGAGCGAGGTCTAGGGCCTCTGCGCGTCGGGCTCTCGGGGCCGGAACGAGAGCTCCAAAGCAGAGCGAGAGGACGACGATGCGGGGAGGGACGTGACGATACATCAGGTGGAAACCGTTGGAGGATGACCGCGCTACGGGACCATCTACTCAGGGTTTGTGACCGGTTGTCACAAGGCCGCTACTGCCGAACCCACGTCTGGCTCTCGACGCTGCCTCCCGCTCGGAGCACGACCACGTACGTGCCGGCCGGAAGCCCCTCGGCCTCGAGGGCGACGGCGTGAGTCCCCACCGCCCAGACGCCGGACGCCAAATCGCGAACGCGACGGCCCAACGTGTCGAAGACGGCGACCTCGACCTCACCCGCGTCCTCGAGGACGAACCGCGCCGTCGCGTTGCCGACGGCCGGGTTGGGCGAGACCGGTAGAAGGGACGACCTCGAGGACGGGGCGTCCTGGCTCGACGTCGAGGTCGCGATGGTAATCCGCCGGATGGCGCGCGTGCCCGCGTCGGAGACGTAGAGCGTGTCGCCGGCGGCCGTCGCGACGATCCCGTTGGGGGCGTTGAACGTGGCCAGAGAGGCGTCGCCATCAGCCGAGCCCGGCTTGCCCTGCCCGGCGATGGCCGTCACGGCTCCACTCTCGGTGACGGCGTAGATCCGGTGATCGTTGATCCCGGTCGCGAAGAACCGGCCGCCGCCGTAGGCCAGGAATCCGATGGCCTGCTGGACGTCCGCGACCAACACGAGCGCTCCGTCCTCGATGCGGAAGATCTTCCCGTCGTTGAAGTTGGCGACGTGGAGCCGGTTTTGATCGTCGAAGGCCAGGCCCGCCGGTCCGTCCAGGTCCCCACCCTCGATGACGTCCGTAAAGGTGCCGTCGAGGCCGAGGGTCTTGACCCAGTCGTTGTCGTAGCTCGTGATGTAGAGCTCGTCATCGACGGCGTCGTAGATCGCGCCGCTGACCGTCGTCCCGTCGGGCAGGTCCGCGATCACGCTGACGGTGCCGTCCGGCGCCACGCGCGACACGCGGCCGGCGTTGATCGCGGCGTCGTAGTAGCTCACCACGAACAGGCTGCCATCCGGGCCAAACGCCAAGCCGTTCGGGAACGAGAAGCCGCTCGCGTAGATCGTCCCCGTCCCGTCCTCGAGGGCGATCCGGCTCACCGTCTCGCCCGGGACAAACGGGTCGAAGCTCCCGAAGCGGGATCCGTACAGCGCGCCGTCGGGGCCGAGCGCGAGTGCGTCGGCGATCTCGGAGCCGGCCGGGACGAGGGTCTCGACAGTGACGGATTGTGCATCGATCGTCGAGGACGCGACGAGCAGGGCGAGCACGAGAGAAGCAAGGCGAGGCATGGGCACAGGAGGCTTGGGAAATCGCCCTCGATGGGGCGGTCCTGCAACCTGCCTTTGCGAGCCATCAAAACCGGCTCATGGAGAGCGCAATCGGTCTCACTGCGCGCGATGAGACCTCTACACGCGGGCCGTCACCGCCTCCACAGGCGCTCGCGATGCTCCGTCACCACCGACCTCGAGGTCGACCGGCGGCACGGGCCCGTCACCGGCGCGGGACCGGTAGGCCGAGGGCGTCTCGCCCGTCTGCTTCTTGAACACCCGGTTGAACGACGCCTTGCTGCTGAACCCTGCATCGAGGCCGATGGACAGGACGGCCCGGTTCGCGAACGAGGGATCGAGTAGCCGCGCCTTCGCCTCCGCGACTCGGTACCCGTTGACGACGTCGTAGAAGCTCCCGCCGAACGCGTCGGCGAGCACCTGCGACACGGTCCGCTCGGACACGCCCAGGCTCGACGCGAGATCGCTGAGCCTGACTTCGGGATTGAGGTATGGACGCTCCGTCTCCATCAGCGCGCGCAGGCTCTCGGCATGACGGTCGGTCCTCCCTCGAGGGCGACCTCGACGTGTCCGGCCTCGACGCACTCGTCCTCGAGGACGGAGCCGGAGGCTCGGGGAGCGACAGCGGCGGAAGCACGATCTCGGGGCGCCGCAGCAGTCCGTAGCCCACCGCTGAGATCAGCGCGGCCATGGCGAGCGGGACGAGGTAGTCCACCCACAGGACGAAGGAGCCCCGCACCAGCAAGACAACCAGGTTGATGCCCATCGCTCCGGCGTAGATGCTGAACAAGACGGTCAGGCGACGGAGCCCGACCAGCTTCTCGTCGGCTGCTCCGGCGGCCTCGCGTCGGTAGCGGGCGGAAAACCCGGCCACCAAGCGGACGGCGATCACGGCGTAGATCACCGACTGAAGCGCGAACAGGGACACGAACACGAACCCCACGACCGGAGCCGCGGCCTCGACGGCGTCCGGCCTCGAGGACGGCGCAAACCGGAGTGCCGCGTGCGAGAACAGCTGAAGCGCGATCGGCAGCGCGTGAACCACGTCCTCGGGCTCCCAGCGCGCACGTCCCGGAAGGAGCGACCGGACGTAGCCGTAGAAGAGAGGCGCGACAGCGAGCCACAGGCTGTTGACGACCGCTGCCACCGCCGCGTTGCCCCACGAGAGGCCCGAGAAGGCAAGCCCGAGGTTCGCGATCAACAGGCCGGTGACGAAGGTGAGCCCCGCCAGGCACCACCGCGCCGCGGCCGGCTCCCGCCGGCTCCGTGCCAGCGCGACGCTCAGCACGACGCTGTGCAGCGCCGCGACCACCAACACGACCGAGGCGAGAGACAAGAGCGGAGACGTCATGACCAGAGCGGGAGCAGTCCCCATGATGGAGGTCGCTTACCGTCGCAGACAGGCCAATCGGTCGCCCCGCCGCTACATCAACTCGTCGCGGCGGTCGCGGAGCGCCTTGTTCAAGAGCGCGCGGGCGCGGAAGATGTGCGCCTTGACGGTCCCCAACGGCAAGTCCAGCTGTTCGGCGATCTCGTCGTAGCTGAGCTCCTGCTGGTGGCGCATCACGATCACCTTGTTGTACTTGTCTGGCAGCGCGTCGATGGCGGCGGACAGGATCGCGTTGCGCTCGCCCGTCACCACGTCGCGGTCGGGCCGGTAGGTCGTGTCCGGGAGCTCGACCTGGAGTTGCCCGTCGCGCGTCTGGACCGGCTTGTCGATCGAGAACGTGGGCAGCTTCTTTTTGCGGATGTAGTCGATCGAGTGGTTCGTCGCGATCCGGTAGAGCCACGTCGAGAACGCGTAGTCCGGGTTGTACCGCTCGATCGACTTGAACGCCTTGACGAACGCCTCCTGGACGAGGTCATCGACCTGGGCGCCGTCGCGGACCATCTTGGCGACGTGGCGGGTCAGGGGCGTCTGGTACTTCTCGACCAACCGCTCGTAGGCGCGCTGGTCGCCCTCGAGGGCGCGCCCGACCGTGGCCCGGTCCTCCTCGCTGGAGGCGGACGGCGGGGCGGACGACGGCTCGGACATGGGCGGCACAGGGACGATGCCCCAAGCTACCGACGAGCCGCCGGTCCGTCAGCGGCGTCCTCGAGGACGCTGCGGCGACGTGTGCTCGTCCTCGAGGACACTGGTGGCAACCGATCCAACAGCTCGACCTCGAGGGCGAATTGCAAGACTCGCCGAACGGGACGAACGAGTCCTATCATTCGACTTCGAATCCCTGACAGTTCCGTGCCCCGACTCTCCATCGCGATTTGCGCGCTCGCCTGGGCCATCGCGCCCTCGGCCCAACCCGCGACCTACGACGCCGACCTTGTCCGAGCCTTTTTCGGCCTCGACGGGTCGGAGACCCTGACAGCCGCCGCTCCCGACTCACTCCGCTCATTGCTTCCGCCCGGCGCTCAGGTGATTGGCACGAGGACGTTTTCGGGTCCACTGGGCGGTGCGCTCGTAGTGGCGCGCCTAGGTGACGCGGCCGAGGTCGCGCAGTTGATGTACCGAGAGATGGACACGCCGGGGTGGGTGCCTCCAGCGCCGAAAGAGCCAGATTCGTACTTGGAAGGCGGATTCACGACCGATTTTCCACGCGACACGACGACGCTCAACCTCGAGGCCGAGACGTCCGAGGCAACCGCCCGAATCACCTTTGCCGACTTCCCACGCGGCGGCTCGTACGTCCGGGTCCGGGTTTATCCCCGCGACCCCGTCGATGTTTACAATGAGCGGAACGCCCGTCTGAATCCGCCTCCGCCCTCGAGGGAGCAGGACCGGTTCGATCCGCATCTCCCGTTGATGACCGCTCCCCCAGGGGGTCTGCAAACCGCAACCGGCGGAGGTGGGGGCGGCGGCAGCGGCTCCAACCACTACACCGCTCGCGCCAATCTCGAGAGTGACCTTCTGCCCGCCGCCGTCTCGGCGCACTACGCCGCACAGATGGCCGATGCCGGATGGGCATCTGCTGGCGACTACGCGTCCGACACACTCGCGACATCGTCGTGGACGCGGGAAGGCGACGACGGACCGCTCGCGGCTCTTCTCTACATCCGCGCCCTCGAGGACGGCTCGTACGCGCTCCGTGCTCACGTTCTCGTCGCTCGCTAACTCCCACCATGCGCTTCATTCTTCTCGCGTGTCTGCTCACGACTACCGCCGCCTCGGCTCAACCGACGACCGTCGACATCGACTTCGTCAACGGCTTTTTTGGAGTCATGGGTCAGTCCACCACGTACATGGAGACGGTCCCCGATAGCCTCCGCCCTCTGCTTCCCGATGGCGCCGAGGTGCTCGGCGCGCTCGTGCCGTCGGGGACTCGCGGCTCGTTCGTGTCCGCCGTGGTCCGCCTCGAGACCGACGCTCAGGATGCCGCACAGGCCTTTCGTGCGAGGGGCGTTCCCGGCTGGGAGATCACCGACGCACCGGAGAGCCAGGGCGGGTTCGCATCTGGAGCGCAGCGCTTCGAGGTCGAGCTGTCTCGAGGCGAGATCGGCGCGGGCCTCATGTTCTCGGCCCGCCCTCGAGGACCGGGCTCGCTCGCGGTCATCGTCGCCCAGCCTCGGCAGCCGGAGAGAGCGGACTGGGAGACCGAGAGCATCCGGCGCCACATGCCCGCCCTCGACTCGCCGCCCGGCGGGAGGCAGCAAAACGAGGGCGGCGGCGGCTCCTCGGACCACTGGACCAACCGGGCCTTCCTCCAAAGCGACCTCGGCCTCGAGGATGTCGCGGCACACTACGGCAGCCAGATGGAGGCCGCTGGATGGACCGATGTCGCGTCCACCCTCAAGGACGAGCGCGCCATCGGTGTCTGGATCCACACCCTCGAGGGCGAGATGCTGACGGCCACCCTCGATGTCATTCTGGACAGCCCCGGCACGTACGCTCTTCGGCTGATGCTGGTCGGGACAGAGCAGTAGCCGCCCTCGAGGGCGACCTAGTTGTGGAGTTGACCGCCGGTCACCTCGAGCAACGAGCCCGTCACGAACGACGAGTCCTCGGCGGCCATGAACACGAACGCCGGCGCCAGTTCCTCCGGCTGCCCCGCGCGGCCGAGCGCGTTGCCTGAGTCGTAACCCTCGACCATGTCCGGGTCCATCGTCGCCGGGATGTTGGGCGTCCAGACCGGGCCCGGCACGACGGCGTTGACGCGGATGCCCTTGTCGGCCAGCATCAGCGCCAGGCTCTTGGTGAACGTGTGGACGGCGCCCTTCGAGGTCGTGTAGTCCAGCATGAACGCCTTGCCGGTCAGGCCGATGATGCTGCCGGTGTTGATGATGACGGCGCCTTCTTTGAGGTGCGGCATCGCCGCCTTGGTCATGTAGAACGTGCCGTAGACGTTGGTCTGGATCGTGCGGTCGAACTGCTCGACGGTCACGTCGTCGAAGTCGCGCTGCATCATCTGATAGGCCGCGTTGTTGACCAGGATGTCGAGCTGCCCGTAGGCATCGACGGTCTCTTTGACCGCGCGCCGGCAGTCCTCGAGGTCGCGGATGTCGGCCTGGATGGTCAGGCACTCGCCGCCGCGTTCTTCGACCAGCCGTTTCGTCTCCGCCGCGTCGTCCATGCGCGTGTTGTTCAGGATCGCGACGCGCGCGCCCTCGAGGGCGTAGGCGATCGCGACGGCCCGGCCGATGCCGGAGTCGCCACCCGTGATGAGCGCGACTTTGCCCTCGAGCTTGCCGGCCGGCTTGTAGTTCGACAGGTCGGAGTCGGGCGCGGGATCGAGCTGGTCCTGGCTGGCGGGGTAGTCGTATTGCTGTGCGTGGATCTCGTCGGGGCGCGGGCGCGGCTCGTTCGGGTCGGAAGTGCGGGTGTCGGACATGGGAGTCGGGGAAAGGGACGGTCTCACGCCCCGAGAGCGGACGGGGTTTTTTCGAGAACGGACCTATCCTCCTGCACACTCGCCCCAGACCTCGATGCGTCCGCTCCTGATCGCCGCCCTCATCATGGTTGTCGCTGTGGCACCCCGCGCCCAGAGCGACCCCGGCGTCGAGATAGCGGAAGCGCTCTTGTCGATGCTGGCCGTGGGCAACCCAGTCACCGCCGAACTCGTGATCGGCCGGCTCCCTGACGGGTTCGACGCGGCCCGGATGCCCGACGGCGCGACCGTGCTGGGCGGGTTTGTGATCCCGCGAGGCCTCCAGGTCGTGCGCGTCGGCGTAGGCCGCCTCGAAGGCGAACCCGCCGACTTGGCCGAGGCCTACGCCGCGAGCATCCCCGAAGGGTGGGCCGCCGGTCCGTCGCCCTCTCCATCTGGAGCCGTCTCGGTCTGCGGCCCGAGCGGCGAGGCCGAGGTGTTGTTCACCCCCCGCCGCGCCGGAGGCGCCTTCGTCAGCGTCGCCCTCGAGCCCGGCACGTGTGACGGCGGACTCGTCGAGGACGAGATCATCGAGGACGTGCCCCAAGGTGACATGGAGGACGTGATCGGTGACGGCGAGATCATCGACGAGCCCGGCGGGCCTGGCTCGTCGTACATCCCGCTGCCGCTCGCCCAAGATGACGTCGCAGCGAGGGGCGGCTTCGACGCCGTCTTCGAGGACGGCACCTTCGTCTACCGGGGCAGCTCCGCACGCTACATCGCGGCCGGCCGCTCGCTCGAGGACGCGACCCTCGAGGCCGAGGCCGCCCTCGAGGACGCGGGATGGCGCCGCCACTCAGCCGACGACGTCGACGGCGTCCGCGTCCAAACGTGGTCCCAGCGTCTCGAGGGCGCAACCGCCCTGACCACGCTGACCGTCCGCGCCCTTGAGAGCGGTGCTGAGGTGTCGCTCGTCGTGACGCGCTGACTCGAGGACGGCGCCCCCCGAGTGCGGACTACCGTGCCAGAGCGACGTAGACGCCCGAGAACCGGCCCACGACCTCGCCCCCGGACGCCACCTCGGCCTCGAGGGTGACGCGCGCCCGACCTCGACGTGCGAGCACGGCATCAAACGCGTCCCACGACGCCGGCCCATAGCACGTCGCTACCGCCTCGTCGAGGACGGGCCGCAGGTACTCCATCGAGTTCCGCTGGATCACGATCTGACCATCGAAGTCCGCGTTCCGCAGGTGGACATGGAGCAACGTCCACGCCGACAGGATCGCCAGCGCGCTCTCGCTGCCGCCGAACATCGTCGACCGGTGGTTGACGTTGGCCGCGAGCGGCGCCGAGAGCACCACCTTGTCGGGTCCGGCCTCGAGGGCGGAGATCCCCATCGAGGAAGAGATGGGGATGTGGACGTGGAGGTACGCCTCGACGTCGGCGGTCACGTTCGGTCTCGCTTGCGCTCGAAGCGCCGGCCCATTGAGGGCGGGAACAGGAACAGCCCGTATGGCTCTTGACCTCGTTTCGTGAGCGACTGGTGATGGCGGCCGTGCGCTCGCTTGACGGACTGCGCGGCCGAGTTTTTCGTTCTGAACCGGCCCAGCCGTCCGTGCGCGTACAGGTCGTGGAGGACGAAGTAGAGGGCGCCGTAGACCGCGATGCCAATGCCGAGCGGGAACGCCGTGCTCTCGAGTGGGGCCTCGCGCCCAATCCAGATCAACCCGACCGACAGCACGCCGAAGGCCACCGAGAACAGGTCGTTCCACTCCAAGCCGTCGCCGTGGCCGTGCTCGGGGTCGTGATGCGTCCGGTGGAGCCGCCATAGGACGCCGTGGAAAAGCCAGCGGTGGAGCACGTACGATGCCACCTCCATCACGGTGAATGCGGCGGCGACCAGGAGTAGGAATTGGAGCACGGGGACCAGGCGTCGAGGGCGGACCGTAGGAACCTACCGCCCTCCCCTTCCGGCCGTGCCTGATCTCTCCGACGACCCCTTGCTCGCCGAGTGCGACCTCGAGACGCTGTCGGCGGGGACGAAGGGCGGACAACGGGCGAACAAAGTGGAGACGGGCGTCCGGCTCACGCACCGGCCGTCGGGCATCGTGGTCAACGCGCGCCGTTCTCGGAGCCAGTTCCGCAACAAGGCGCTGGCTCTCGCGGAGCTCAAGCGCCGGCTCCACGAGGCCTCGAGACCGAAGAAGGTCCGCCGCGCGACGAAGCCGACGCGGGCGTCGAAGCGACGGCGCATCGAGGCCAAGAAGCGGCGGTCGGAGACCAAGGCGCGCCGCCGACCGCCGGACGTGTAACTCTCGAGGACGAGCCCTACTCCTCGGTGTGGCGCCGCACGGTCTCGGGCCAATCGGGCGACATGATCCGGTCGATGACGGCACGCGAGACCTCCTCCTGGAGCGGGCTGCCTTCGGCGACAGCCAGGCCCCATCGGTCGAACGCGACGGTCGTGGACGCGACCTCGATGCCGTCGGGCGCCGACGCCCGGAGGTCTGGGGCGGGGCCGATAAAGGCGTCGAGTGAGTCACCAGAGATCGCCTCGAGTCCGTCCTCGAGGTCGGAAAACGGGACGGCGGTCACGTCCATCTCGCGCAGCATATCGAGTTCGATGGACCCCTCGATGGCTCCGACCTGGCCCTCGAGGTCGTTCAAACGCGCATCGTTTCCGGATTCGAGGTCGAGTGCCGAGATGAGCGCCGTGGTCAGCGCTGCCGTGACGCCCATGGACACGAGCATCCACAGGAGAGCGATGGACCGGCCACCGGGCGTCTTGGGCACGGTGTCGCCGTAGCCGATGGTGGTCATGGTCACGCCGGACCACCAGAACCCGTCCCACATGCCGGCCCACCCCTCGCGAAAGTCATCTTGATCGGTCCGGCGCTCGATGAGCCAGATGACGACCCCGACGACGAAGAGAAGGCCGATCAGACCCGCGACGACCTTGAAAAACATCGGCGTGAGCAGGTTGCGCGCGACGTCGAGCATGACGCTCGACTCGGCCCGCGCGATGCCGAGCGGGGTCGCGTAGAACGGGGCCACGAAGTTGACGGTCTCCTCGTCCGTCGCCGAGACCGGAGCGATGGCCGCGTCGGCCCGGCCGCTGACGACGGCGTCGATCAGGCTGTCGCGCGAGACCTCGACGAACTGAATCCGGCGGCCCTCCTGCCCCATGTCCTCGACGAGCGCGGGGCCGAGCCCGTCCCACAGTTCCCCCGACTTCGTCACGACGGGTGGCGCCTCGGCGACCGCGACGGTCAGGTCCGCGGGTTGCGCGAGGGCCGTAGCAGAGGTGAAAAGCAGAAACGCGATGAGGCGGGCAGACATGGACGGGGCGCCCCGGAGACGCAGAAGGGAGACGGGCTCGCCCACGACGTCGTGCTAGACGGCGGCCTCCGTAGGGAGGCTGACCTCGAGGGCGTGTTCGAGATCGCGCCATAGATCGGCGGCGCCCTCGAGGCCGACTGAGACGCGGAGCAGGCCCGGCGCGATCCCGCCTTGCTCGCGGGCGTCGTCGCTGAGGACGCGGTGCGTGAGCCCGGCGGGGTGCTGGACGAGCGTGTCGACGGAGCCCAGGCTCACGGCCGGCGTCATCGTCCGGACAGCTCGCAAGACGGCGCGGGCACGCTCGTAGCCGTCGACCTCGAAGGCGAGCATCGTCCCCGGCCCGTCCATCTGCCGACCGACGAGGCCCGTCCGGTCCCCGAGTCCGGGATACGCGACCTCGAGGACGGCCGGGTGACCGGCTAGGCGCTCGGCCAGTATCTGCGCCGTCGCTTGAGCACGCTCGACACGGACGGGCAACGTGGCCAAGCCTCGATGGAGCAAGTAGCCTGCGAGCGGGTGCAGGAGCGCACCCGTCGCGATGCGAACCCGACGCAGCCGCCGCGCCCAGTCCTCGCCGCACGCCACGACGCCACCGACCACGTCGCCGTGGCCACCCAGGAACTTGGTCGCGCTGTGCATCACCATCGCGGCGCCGAACTCGAGGGGCCGCTGCAAGACGGGCGTCGCGAACGTGGAGTCGACCAGGACCGGGACGTCATCGGCCTGGGCCACGACGTACTCGATGTCGACGAGTGCGAGTGTCGGATTGGCCGGCGTCTCGGTGATGACGAGCGCCGTGTCCGGACGGATCGCGTCGGCGACCCCGTCGGGAGAGGTCCAGGTCACCTCCATGCCCATCAGCTCGCACGTGAGCAGGTGGTCCGTCGTGCCGTAGATCGGGCGCGTGCCCACGACGTGGCCCCCGTCGGCACGGGCGGCGAGCAGAACGGCCGTGAGCGCGGCCATACCGGACGCGAACGCGACCGACGCGTCGGCGCCCTCGAGGTCGGCGAGAGCGTCCTCGAAGCGGGCGACCGTCGGGTTGTGGAGACGGGCGTAGACCGGGTTCGGCGCCGTCTTGTCGCCCGAGACGAGTGCGTCGAGGCTCGCCGTCGCGCCCTCGAGGTCGGTGAACGGGTACGTCGAGGACAGGTCGATGGGCAACGCGTGGACGCCGAGGGCTTGCAGGTCCTCGCGGCCGGCATGGACGGCGCGTGTGGCGAAGTCAGGGAGGACGGTCATGGGTCAGTTTGGACGATGGGTGACCACACGGTAGAATCTGGTTCCGCCACCTCCAACACCGCCGAACAGGATTCGGCCGACTGACCAGATGCGCGACCTCGACCGAATCGATCGTCAGATCGTACGCCGTTTGCAGAACAATGCGCGGACCTCGAACAAGGAGCTCGCCGCCCACGCCGGCGTCGCGCCCTCGACGGCGCTCGAACGCACGCGCCGACTCGAGGCCGAGGGCGTGCTGGTCGGGTACCACGCCGAGGTCGCTCTTGGGGCCGTCGGGCTGGGCTTGCAGGCGATGGTCGCGGTGAGCCTGCGGCAGCACGCGCGGCCTCTCGTCGAGGCCTTCGAGCGTCACGCGCTCGGCCTCCCCGAAGTCGTCCAGCTGTTCCACACGGCCGGCAGCAGCGACTTCCTGGTCCACGTCGCCGTCCGCGACACGGACCACCTGCGGACGCTGGCCCTCGAGTCGTTCACGGAGCGGTCCGAGGTCGCGCGCATCGAGACCTCGCTGGTGTTCTCACACCGCCGCACGCCGGGGCCAGACCCGGGCAGAGCGACCTCGAGGGCGCCTCTGCCGGAAGACATGGGACCGCCACCCTCGAGGACGGACCGCTAGTTGAACTGGCCGTAGTCGTCGTCCTCGAGGTCGTCCTCGTCGTCCGGGCCGAACGACCCCAAGCCGGATAGGACCGAGCCCATCATGTCGGCGTAGCTCGCGCCGTCGTCGGCGACGTCCTTGCCCAACATCGAGTGCTGGTGGAGCATCTCGAGCGCGAGCTCCATCATCGAGGCCTTGTCGGCCGGCGATTCGGGCACGGTGTGGGTGTCGATCAGCGTGGCGAGGCCCTCGACGCGGTCGAGGTGCGTGGCGTACTCGGCAAAGCCCAGGTCGGTGTCCATGTCGACGGTGTTCCCTTTCGAGAACCAGCCGAGCACGTCGCGGTAGGCCGCGCGCCCCCCGTCGTCGCCCGAGCCCTTGGCCGTCGGGTCCGGGAGGTACTTCTTGACGATCGTCGCCACGGCCTTGCCGACCAGGGCGCGGGCGACGCCCTGGGCCCCCTCCTGCTCGCCCTCGTACACCAACTCGACCTTGCCGGTCACGGCGGGCTCGAGGGCGGCGAGATCACTCGCGCGCACCGTCGTCTCTGTCTCGCCGTGGACGAGCGCTCGCCGCTCCGCTGCCGAGATCAGGTCCTCGAGGGCGGCCCGCGTCAGGCGCGCGGAGACGCCGGACTTCTGGTCGACGTACTCGGACGCACGGGCCTCGAAGGCGACCTGCTCCACGATCTCGCGGAAGATGTGCGGGACCGAGACCGTGACACCGCCGTCGCGGTCGGACCACGCCTCCTGGCGCGTGATCTCGACGCCGATCCCCAACTCGCGCGGGTAGTGCGTCAGGATCTGCGAGTCGATCCGGTCCTTGAGCGGCGTGATGATCGAGCCGCGGTTGGTGTAGTCCTCGGGGTTGGCCGTGAACACCATCAGGACGTCGATGGGGATGCGGACGTTGAAGCCGCGGACCTGGATGTCCTGCTCCTCCATGATGTTGAGCAGGCCCACCTGGATGCGCGGCTGCAAGTCCGGCAGCTCGTTGATGGCGAAGATGCCGCGGTGCGTGCGCGGGATGATGCCGAAGTGGATCACCTCCTCGTCGGCGTAGGTCAGCTTGCGCGTCGCGGCCTTGATCGGGTCGATGTCGCCGATGAGGTCGGCGATGGACGTGTCGGGCGTGGCGAGCTTCTCGCCGTAGCGCTTGCTGCGGTGGAGCCACGCGATCGGCGTGTCCTTGCCTTTCTGGGCGACCAAGTCGCGGGCGTACTTGGAGACCGGCGCTAGCGGGTCGTCGTGGATCTCGGAGCCTTCGACCTCGGGGACCCACTCGTCCATCAAGTCGGGCAGCATCCGGACGATGCGGCTCTTGGCCTGGCCTCGCAGCCCGAGCAGGATAAAGTCGTGCTTGCCGAGAAGCGCATTCTGGACCTGGGGCAGGACCGTCCGGTCGAAGCCGAGAATCCCGGGAAAGACGTCGTCTCCGGCCTGGATTTTTGTGATCAGGTTGGCGCGGACCTCGTCCTTGACGGAGCGCGGCCGGTAGCCGCTGGCCTCGAGGTCACCGAGCGTCGAAATCTGGGGGGCGTCTGCCATCTGCGTCTCTCTTTGTTCGGCGACTCAGCACGCGGGCCGCCGTGCGCCGTTCCGGCGAGACAGACGGAGGGAGAGCGAATGGGGAGATCGCGGACCGCGGTGCTCGTCCTCGAGGGCAGCCCGTCGCCCCTACCGCGCCAGCCGCTCTAGCGCTTCCCGCGCGCGCCGGTAGCGGTCTCTTAGGTCTGGCGCCTCGACGTCCTGGTACGCGACCTCGAACGACGCCTCCGACTCGTTGAACACACGGAGCAGGTCGCGCGCCGCCGACCTCGAGGACGCCGCGTCCACGCTCCCGACCTCACCGATCCAGACCGGCGCCGTGTGCGCGAACGGATACGACGCCATCGAGGGCCAGTCGGCGGTGCGCTCGCCGACGGCGCGGAACGCGACCCACCCCGCCTTCGGAAGGTCGAGCGTTCCACTGTACGTCCGGCTCTCCCCGACCTCGAGGCCGGAGTCGGAATGGACGACCGTGCCGTTGACGACGACCTCGACGCGGTCCACCGGCACGGCCGAGGCGACCTCGAGGGACCAGTTCGCCGGGCCGGCCTTGACGACGCCGCCCGGACCAGCGCCGCCGATCTCGGCCTCGAGGAACGGGCCGGTCGTGACGAAGCTGCGCCCCGCTCTGAGCCCGTCGTAGTACGCGTCGAGGTCGGGCTCGGAGCGGACGTAGGCGCGCGCGGTGCCGGGCGCCATGGTGCGGTGGAAGTTGCTCATGACGTCGCTGCCGGCCATCGGGACCACGACCTGGCCGATGTTGAGCAAGCGGTACCACATCTCGGACGTGCCCAGGTCGTCGGTCCACAAGCACACGACCTCCAAGCCGTCGAGGTCGCCCAGGACGCCGTCGGCGACGAGCGACGCGGGGACGTAGCCGACGGTGGGGCCGAACGGGTCGCGGTCGCCGATGGGATGGACGTAGGTCGCGATGCCGCCTTCGCGGCGGGCGTGGGCCGTGACCTCGGCGTTCTCGCGGTCGTCTCGGCTGTACACCGAGTACCCCGGACCCCAGATCCAGGGGAAGAACAGCGTCTCGGTCCCGACCAGCCCGACGTGGCCGAAAAAGTGCGACCGGACCTCTTGCCCCATGTCGAGGATGGGCATCCCGTCGGCTGCGCCGGCTTGACGGCTCTCGATGGACTCCCCCCACCGCTCGTCGTCGACGTAGCGCGTGTCGAGGTTGGCGACGAGCGGGGTCCCCACGTCGAGCCCTTCGCCCTCGAGGACGGGCCGCAGGTCGCCGAGGTCGAGGGCGAACGGGCCGCCGTAGTTGAGGTGGAAGTGCTGGTCACCGGAGACCCAGCCCTCGGCGTCCCAGACCTTCTCGAGGTCGAGCGTGACGACGCCTGTGCCGCCCGGCTCGACGGTCACCGTGGCTGTGACTGGCGGCGTGGCGAGCCCCTGAACGGCCATCGCCAAGGCGCGACCGGCGGGGACCTGGTAGCGCACCTCGCCGGGCGAGTAGCTGTACATGACCCCGTGCTCGCCGTCGAACCACGTCTGGCCCTCCGCGAACGCCGGGTGGTACTCCCCCTCGGTCGCCACGACGGCCGCGACGCGCGCCGGTACGAGTTCGCCACCGAGGCGCGTCTGGACAACGAGAGTGCCCGTCTCGACGCCCCAGTCCCACGACGCCACCTCGACCTCGATGGGCGCTCCGCCTGCGACTGGCACCCGGTACATGCGGACGCGCTCGCGGTCGTCGGCCTGGGCGTAGTAGACGTGCTGGCCGTCCGGGCTCCACGCCGGTTCGAGGGCGGGCGCCTCACTCGAGATCAGGCGCACGGTCTGGACCGGCGCCTCGAGGTCGATCAGGACCACGTCCCAGTCGTCGTCGCGCGGAATGGACATCGCGACGGTCCGGCCGTCGGGCGAGAGCGCCGGGCGCGACTGCGAGAGGATGCCGCCGGCATAGACGACGCGCTCCGAATCGCCCTCGAGGACGCGGAGCTCGTCCAGGTCGTAGCCCTTGGCGAGGTACACGATGCGGGCGCCGTGGGGCTGTGCTGAAAACGCGAGCTCGCCGGGAGCCGGCGCGGTCAGCGCCTCGCTCGTCCCAGCCTCGAGGTCGAGGCGCCTCAGGCCGATGCCCGTCGGGGTCGCGGCCGAGTAGACGACCGCGGCGCCGTCCGGCGAGAACGCGGGGTCGAGTTCGATGCCCGGCTCCGCCGCGACGATCTCCTCGGTCCCGTCCTCGAGGTCGAGGCGCACGATGCGGGTGTCGCTGCTGTTGTCGCGGACGAACACCAGCTGCCGCCCGTCCGGCGACCACGCCGGCCTCGAGTCGACGCCGACGCCGTCCGTGACGCGGCGTGCGGTTCCGTCCTCGAGGTCGAGGACCCAGAGCCAGCCGCGCGACGCGAAGGCGAGGTGCCGGCCGTCCGGCGATGGCGCGGGGTCGTGGCTCCCGGCCGAGGCCGTGGGGAGGTTGAAGCCTTCGAGGTAGACGTGGTGCGAGTAGCCGGGGACCTCGGGGTAGCGGTTCGTCCACTGCGCCTCAGCGGGGGCGACGAGGAACACGAGGGCGAGGAGCGGCAGGCAGCGCATCGAGGTCGAGACTGTGTCCGTCCAAGATCGTCCCTGCGGCAAGCTTAGGACACGCCTCGAGGACGGCTCCGGCGGCCTCGAGGGCGCAGCCTAGCTTCCACCATGCGACACACGGTCCTCGACACGCCGCTCGGCCCGCTCCTCCTGGTCTCGGACGGCGGCGCCCTGACCGCCGCCACGTTCGACGAGACGCCGCCCCCGTCCTCGAGGGCGGAACCGGACGCCATCCTCGAGGACGCGACTCGTGCTCTCACGGCGTACTTCGAGGGCGAACCGGTCGTGTTCGACGTGCCGCTGCGACTCGGCGGGACGCCGTTTCAAGAGCGTGTGTGGGCGGCGCTGTCGGAGATCCCGCACGGCGAGACGATCAGCTACGGGACGTTGGCCTCGAGGGTGGGCACGCCGCTCGGCGCGCAGGCCGTCGGAGCGGCCAACGGAGCCAACCCGGCAACGGTCATCGTGCCGTGCCACCGCGTCGTCGGGGCCGACGGATCCCTCGTCGGCTACGCAGGTGGGCTTGAACGGAAGCGGGCGCTGCTGGACGTGGAGAGCCGACAGACGAGCTTGTTCTAGCGTCCTCGAGGACGGCTACGGCAGGTACGGCACTGCGTGCCCCTCGTCCAACAGCACCTGATTCACGTGGAGCGGGCCGTCCTCGAGGTCGAGAAACACGTCGGCGAGGTAGCGGCCGTACTTGCCGGCCTTCGTCGAGTCGATGAGGATGGACGCGCCGACCGGCATCAGCTCCCGCAACCGGTCGCGCGCTGCGATCCCCGCCGCCTTCGTCGCGGCCGTCCCGCCCCTGATCTCGGGCGTGTCGATCCCGAACATGCGAAAGCTGACGTTCTTGGTCCACACCGAGAAGCCGAGGTCGACGTCGGCGCGAAACGTGTCGCCGTCGTAGACGGACGCGACGGTGGCGCGGTAGCGGTACTCGGGGTGCATGGTCTCACGGGAGCGGACCGGCAAGATCGGCCTCGAGGGTGCTCTGGCGGCCTCTCCCCCCGAGGCCGACCCTACGCCGTCCGGGCGGCGGCTTCGAGGGCCCGGCGCATCGCATCGAGGCCGTTGGCGCGGTTCGGCGACAGGTGCTCCGCCAATCCGATCTCGCGAGGGAACCAGACCTCGACGGCGCGGGCGTCCTCGAGGTCGAGCCCGTCGTAGACGCGGACCAGGAGGGACGCCAGGCCCCGGACGATCTGGCTCTCCGAGTCGGCACGCGCGCGGAAGGCGCCGCCCTCGAGGTCGGTGTCGAGCCAGACGCGCGACTGGCAGCCGCGGACCAAGCGGTCGTCGGTCTTGGCGCCGTCGGGCAACGGGTCCATCGCCTCGCCGTGCTCGATGACCTGTTGGAAGCGGAGCATCCAGTCGTCGAGGAACGAGAACTCGTCCACGATCTCCTGCTGACGACGGTCGGATTCGGTCATGGGATGGCTCAGGGTTCTCGGTTCAGGGTTCGCGGGGACAGAACGTTGCGGCGGACATCGGCCTCGAGGTCGCCCGGGAGCCCCGGCAACGCCGACGAGCGGAGCAGTGCAGCACACGAATCCCGAACCTCATAAACCCCGAACCTATCCGAGCAGCGCGCGGACGGTCCCCAGTCCCTCGACCAGCGCGTCGACGTCGGCGCGGGTGTTGTAGAAGGCGAACGAGGCGCGGACGGTGCCGGGCACCTCGAACCGGTCCATGATCGGCTGGGCACAGTGGTGGCCCGTGCGGACCGCGATCCCCAACCGATCGAGGACGGAGCCGGCGTCGTACGGGTGGATGTCGTCGACCAGGAACGAGATGGCGCCCGCTCGCTTTTTGGGCGTGCCGACGAACCGCAGGCCCTCGACCTCGAGGAGACGAGACTCCGCGTAGCCGATCAGGTCGTCCTCGTACGCCGCGATCGCCTCCATGCCGACGTCCTCGAGGTAGTCGAGGGCTGCTCCCAGCCCGATGCCACCGGCGACGTGGGGCGTGCCGGCCTCGAACTTGGACGGCAGCCCGGCGAACGTCGTCTTGTCGAACGTGACCCGGTCGATCATGTCGCCGCCGCCCTGGTACGGCGGCAGCGTCTCGAGCCACGCCTCGCGCCCCCACAACGCGCCGATGCCCGTCGGGCCGAACGTCTTGTGGCCGGAGAACACGAAAAAGTCCGCGCCGAGCGCCTGTACGTCGACGGGCGCGTGAGGGACCGCCTGGGCGCCGTCGACCAGCACCGCTGCACCGACGGCACGGGCGGCCTCGATGATCGGCGCGAGATCGTTGACCGTGCCGAGCGCGTTCGAGGTGTGGATCACGGCCACGACCTTCGTGCGGTCCGTGATCACGTCGGGGAGGACCGACAGGTCGAGGTCGCCGGAGTCGAGGGCGGGAATCACGCGGAGCACGGCCCCCGTCCGCTCGCACGCCATCTGCCACGGGACGATGTTCGCGTGGTGCTCGAGGGCCGTCACCACGATCTCATCGCCGGCCTCGAGGAGGCTCGCGAACCCGTGCGCGACCAGGTTGATGGCCTCCGTGGTCCCGCGCGTGAACACGATCTCGTGCGCGTGCTCGGCGCCGAGGTGCCGCTGGACGGAGCGCCGCGCGGTCTCATAGTTCTCGGTCCCGTCGGCGCTCAAAAAGTGGACGCCGCGGTGGACGTTGGCATTTTCGTTCGCGTAGTACGCCGCCAGACGGTCCAAGACGACGCGCGGCTTCTGCGTCGTGGCCGCGTTGTCGAGGTAGACGAGCGGCTTCCCGTCGTAGACGGTCCGGTCGAGGATCGGGAAGTCGGCGCGCAAGCGGTCGACGTCAAAGGTGGTCTCGGTCATGGCTTCGAGGGCGGATCTCTAGAGAGTAGCCGCGACGGGCGTCGGCCTTTCGGAATCGCCTGCGATTTCCGCTCTCGAGGCCGGAGGCGATCGGGCGTTCGTCCTCAAGGGCGCGTCAGGCGTAGAGACGCCCCGTGGGGCGTCTGGGCCGACCTCGGTGCGTCGAGGGTTCGCCCCGAGACCCGCCGGTCCTCGAGGGCGAACGCAAAAACGCCCCGCGCCGAGGTGGGCGCGAGGCGTCGAAGCTCGGCAGGTCGGGCGGCTACATCACGGCTTCGATCTTGCGGCGGATGGCGGGGCGGCTCTCGCCCGTCTTGGTTTGGATCAGGGTGACCATCTTGCGGAGTCCGCCCCGCGTCTTCTTCATCCGGTCGTCGTCGAACTCGACGTCGGACCACATCGCCTTGATGCGATCTCGTACTTGGCGCCAGTCTCGGTTCATCTTCGGGGTAGCCATCGTGCAGTGCGCCTCGTGCGCAGTCGTTGTGTCTCTAGCGTCTTTATCAATAACGAGATAGATCGGCTGTTTTCGCAAGTCTCGACCTCGAGACTGTCCTCAGCCGCCCCAGACCGCTCTCCTCGCGTTCTCGCCTCCTCTTCGCCGGGCTGGCGGGGCCTCCCCACGTCGCGCCGGTAGCTTGGCGGCGCCGATCTCCGGTTCCCGACCTCGATTCCGCACGCACGAATGCAGATCACGCTCCCCGACGGCTCCGCCCGCGACCTCGAGGCCGGCGCCACCGGCCGCGACCTCGCCCTGTCCATCTCGCCCGGCCTGGCGAGGGCCGCGCTCGCCGTCGAGGTGACCGATGGCGGGACGACCGAGGTGCGCGACTTGGACCGGCCCCTCCCCGACGGCGCGACGGTCGCGATCCTGACGTGGGAGCAGGAGGGCGGCAAGCAGGCGTTCTGGCACTCGTCGGCGCACCTGTTGGCCGAGGCGCTCGAGGCGCTGTACCCCGGCGTCAAGCTGGGCATCGGGCCGGCGATCGAGACCGGCTTCTACTACGACGTAGACCTGAGCGAGACCGACCACCCGGTCCTGTCGTCCGACGACTTCCCGGCGATCGAGAAGAAGATGACCGAGCTGGCCCGGCGCGACAGCCGGTTCGAGCGGTCCGAGATCTCGAAGGCCGACGCCGTCGCTCATTTTGAGGCCAAGGCGGATCCGTACAAGCTGGAGCTCCTGGACGGCCTCGAGGACGGCGAGATCACGTTCTACCAGCAGGGCGGCTTTACCGACCTGTGCCGAGGACCGCACATCGCCTCGACGAAGCCCATCAAGGCCGTCAAGGTCATGTCGCTGGCCGGCGCCTACTGGCGTGGCGACGAGTCGAGGCCGCAGCTCACGCGGATCTACGGCGTCAGCTTCCCCAAGCAAAAGCTGCTCGAGGAGTACCTCGAGCGGCTGGAGTTGGCCAAGCAGCGCGACCACCGCAAGCTGGGCAAGGAGCTCGAGCTGTTCATGTTCAGCGACAAGGTCGGGCCGGGCCTGCCGATCTGGTTGCCGCGCGGCGCACGCCTGCGCGAGACGCTCGTCAACTTCCTCAAGGACGAGCAGGTCCGGCGCGGCTACGACCCCGTCGTCACGCCCCACATCGGCCGGCTCGACCTGTTCCGTACGTCCGGGCACTACCCGTACTACTCGGACAGCCAGTTCCCGCCGATGCTGGAGTCGGGCACGGCCACGATCCCGCACGGCGAGGACCCGTCCTCGAGGACACATGAGGATGACGGTGAGGAGCAGGGCTACCTGCTGAAGCCGATGAACTGCCCGCACCACACCCAGATCTACGCCCGCAAGCCCCGGAGCTACCGCGACCTGCCGGTGCGCTTGGCCGAGTTCGGGACGGTCTACCGCTACGAGCAGTCCGGCGAGTTGGGCGGGCTCACGCGCGTCCGCGGGTTTACCCAGGACGACGCCCACGTCTTCTGCACGCCTACCCAAGTCAAGGACGAGTTCAAGGACGCCATCGACCTGACGATGGTGGTCCTGCGCGCCTTGGAGTTCGAGGACTTCACGGCCCAGGTCTCGCTTCGCGACCCGTCGAACACCGAGAAGTACATCGGCGACGCGGAGCAGTGGGACGCGGCCGAGCAAGCGATCCGCCAGGCCGCCCTCGAGGTCGGCATCGAGACCGTCGAGGTCGAGGGCGAGGCCGCGTTCTACGGGCCGAAGCTCGACTTCATGGTCAAGGACGCGCTCGGCCGGAGCTGGCAGCTCGGGACGGTCCAGCTCGACTACAACCTGCCCGAGCGGTTCGACCTCGAGTACATCGACGAGAACGACGACCGCGTCCGGCCGGTCATGATCCACCGCGCGCCGTTCGGGAGTCTGGAGCGGTTCGTCGGCGTGATGCTCGAGCACACCGGCGGCAACCTGCCGCTGTGGCTGGCCCCGGTCCAGGTCCAGGTCCTGCCCATCACGGACGACCAGAACGACTACGCCGCCGCCGTCGCCGGCGACCTCGAGGCCGCCGGGCTCCGCGTCGAGGTCGACACGCGCTCCGAGAAGGTGGGGCGCAAGATCCGCGACGCCGAGGTCCAGAAGACGCCCGTCATGCTGATCGTGGGCAAGAACGAGGCCCACGCCGGGACCGTCTCGGTGCGCCGCCACGGGCTGGGCGACGCGTCGGACCAGGGCGCGCAGACGCCGGACGCGCTTCGGCAGGCGCTGCTGGACGAGGTCGCCAGCGGGTTGGGCCGGGCGTAGCGTCCTCGAGGTCGGTCGCGCGGCCGGTTCGGCTACCGGACCACGGTTAGCTCGTGGGAGGACACGGTCACGTCTCCTGACAGAGATCGCAGCATCGTCCTCACCACGTAGACGCCGGCCGAGAGGCGACGGCCCTCGAGGGAGACGTCGTGGCGTCCGGCACTCCGCCGACCGGACGCCGGCAACGCGACGCGCCGGCCGGTCATGTCGTACACGGACACCTCGAGGTCGGCGGGCTCCGTCAGGTTGATCTCGAGGCGGGCCGTCCCCTGGACGGGGTTGGGAGCCGGCGGCTGGACCACCGACGTGAGCGCGGCGGCGTCGGTCGAGACAGCGTGGGCCGGGGCGACACGAAGCACGAATCGGTCCTCGTCTCCACGTAGGCTCTTCTCTGGCGTTCTAAAGACGAAGGACGGATGCGCTGCAGCGCGCTCCGCGTCGGCCATGCGAGCAGGGCGGACCCCCGTCTCGTTCGAGACCATCGCAGCGGAACCAGAGGGGGGCGCGGTACCGAGGGGAGGCGTCGCGTCGAACACGTACGACGTCTTCCGAGACAGGTCGACCTCGTTGCCGGTCAGACGGTCGAAGAGCGTGACGGTCCATCCGTCGGAGTCTGCGAGCACGCGGGGCCAGCGCCACGTGAGCGACGTGCCCGACAGTGCAGCGTAGTCAACCGCGATCGGGAGCTCGATCGGGACCTGATCCTCTCCACCGTCGGGCAGTGCGGGCAGCGCTGTGATCGCGAGGAGCTCGCCGTCCTCTCGTCGCGAGCCGGCTACGACGTAGGAGTCCGACGGTGGAATCAAGGCGTAGGCATCGTGCCGGTCCGGTCCAGCCTCAGCCCCCTCGACTCCAAACACTGCGAAGACGTTCGCTCCTCGCTCTCCGTCATCCGCCTCGCCCGTGAGCCGTAGCTCGACGACGTCGCCCGGCGTCTGTGCGAGGGCCATAGGTGTCTCGGTGTCGGGGCGAGCGCCTGCCAGCCCGCGGGCACCGACCGGCGCCTGAAGAGACGGGTTCGGACCCGTCGCGTGGATCCAGAACCCACGACCGACGGGCACCTCGGCATCCGCGAGTGTCCCTGTGCTCGTGCTGTAGACGGCGTACTCTCGTGTGACGGGGTCCCAGACGTAGACCGCGCCGGAGATGTTCGTCCATCCCCACCCCTCCGATCCGAGTGCGAGCGGAGTGCGCAGGGGGTTTCCTAGCAGATTCCAGCCATCCCCGGCGGGGTCCCCAGTTGGTGTGTAGGTCACCCCGGAGAAGGAGAACGGAAGCGCCGGCTCCACCCCTTCGACCGAGAGCGTCTTCGAGAAGCCGCCGTCGATGGCCGGTGTCCGCGGGTCATCGTCGGCGTAGACGTACACGATCCGTCCCTCGCCACTTGGGACCTCCGCCTCCGACGAGACGATAGGGACGTACCCTGAACCGACGGCGCCCTCCGCGCTCTCCTGATACTCGAGGACCGTCGCTTGCCCCTCGGGGGCATCGCTGCCTGGATACCCCTGGGTCCACAGCGGGCCCAGCAGCGACTCCACGGTCGCGCCCTCGACCGGCGCCGCGAGTTGGTACCACCCCGGACCGCCCTCGAGGACGATGTCCACGCTTGCGACAGGGGCTCGCAGGTTCACCAGGTACAAGCGATCACGCTGGTAGACCGCTGGGGCGGATGTCCCGTCGAGTCCCCACGTAAGTGAGACCTCGAGAACACGATCAGCTGCATCGACAGCCGTGACGGTGAACGGGTCGCCCTCCCGAAGACCGTCGAGGGCGGGCGTCATCGGGTCGTCCCCGCGGATGGCGAGAGCGACGCCGCTCGAGTTCCACTCCGCTTCTCCCACACAACGGCCCTGGGCGTCCGTCACACGAACGACGACTCCGTCTGCCAAGTCCGGCGCCCGCCCCTCAGCGATGATGAGCGTGGCGTCATGTCCGGTGGGCTCGGGGCAGGTCCGGGCCTGTGCCGGAGGGGACGCGACCAGGGCGATCAGGAGAAACAGCCGGCGCATCGACGCGAGTGGGGGACACTCCATGAATCGATCCGAGGCCGCCCCACTTAGATCCGACCGGTACAGAGCCTTCTGATGTCATGGCTCCGCGACAGAGCGCATTCTCATCCAGCTCCTATCGGTGACTCCCGCTGGGCCACTCCTCGTGCCATCGCCTGTTCTGGCACTGGCAGGGGAGGACCTTTCCGCCCCACCTCTCGCTAGCTCTCGATCGCCGAGCGAATCACGTCGGCCCACGCGCGGCAGCACACCTCGCGCTCGTAGCTCTCGAGGAACACTCGTCGAGCCCTGGCGCCCATCCGAACGGCGTCCGCTGGTCGCGCCGCGAGCGACTCGAGCTGCTTCGCAAGCCCCTGCTCCCCTGGAGCCAGGACGATCCCGATCTCGTTCGTCCCGACGATCTCGGCCGGTTCCGACGCCGTCGGCGCCACGACCGCCGTCGGCCGAGCCGCTGCCATCGCACCGAACAGCTTGCTCGGAACGGCGATTCCAGCCATGTCGGCCCGCAGCGTCAACAAATGAACGTCAGCCAGCGATAGGGCCTCGGCGAGTTGCTCGCGCGGGAAGTAGTCCAAGAACCGGACGTTCGAAAGTCCCTGGGCCTCTGCAAACGACTCGAGAGACGGCCTGCGAGGGCCTCCGCCAGCGAACACGAACTCGATGCGCTCGTGGTCTCGGAGCGCGACCATCGCGTCTTGGACCTCGTCGAATCGGTGAGCGAGCCCGGCGTTGCCCGAGTACATCACGACGAACTTGTCCTCGAGGCCGAGTTCGGAACGGAGCGGGTTGTCGGCGGCCTCGATCGGCTGAACTTCGTCTCGTCCTCCCCACACCGAGATCTCCTCGATGCGGGACGGCTCCACCCCTTTCGCTGCAATCCGGCGGGCCATGTGAGGCCCGAGCGCTACGACGAACTGCGCACGACGGTAGCCGGCGTTGTTTACGGCGTGGAGGGACCTCGTCAACGGCGACCCCTCACGGATCATGCCGAGGGCGACCTCGGCGTCGGGATGGAGGTCCATCGACCACACACCATACGGCCGACGACGAAGGCGGGAGACGACGGCCCCCACGTAGGGCAGCAGGGGCGGCGTCGTGAGGTAGACCGTCAGGTCGTATCGGGACCGGAGCGCGTGGGCGAAGGCACCGGCGTAGAACGAGGCGTAGTCGGTCACGCGGCCGACGTTCGTCGTGCGTCCGAACCTCGTCGTTCGGACCCGGTGGATCGTCACCCCGTGCCGGACCTCCGCGCCGGAACGGCCCCTCGGTCCCTTCCCGTACCCGCCGGCGCCCGCCAGCACGTGGACCTCGAGGCCGTCGGCGGCGAGGTACTCCGCGAGGTCCGTCAGCTGCTGGCCCGTCGCGGCGACGTCCGGCCAGTAGTGCTGGTTGACGAAAAGGACAGAGGGCGTCGGGGGCATAGAACGCTGAGCCGGGGACGGCCGCTGGCAGCCCGAAGCTACCGGACCCGCACGACGCGCGTCTCACCCAGCACCGTTCCGTCGGCGCGCCGGACTCGGACGACGTACACGCCGGCCGCGGTGGGCAGGTTGAGGAGGCGGGTCCTCCCCGCCGGGGCCGGTGGGAGCGCGAACGAGGCGACACGCCGCCCCAGCACGTCGAGCGTCTCACCGGCCAGCGGCGCCGACGTGTCGGCGCGGTACCACAGCGTGAACGGGCCGGCCGTCGGGCTCGGCCAGGCGCGGACGGCCTCGAGCTCGTCCTCGAGGTCGTCTTGGGCGCGGGACGTGAGCGAAAAGGCCCGCCCTTCCTCCGTAAAGAAGATGGGGCCGACCCCTTTCGCGTACACGATGATGTCGAAGCCGACCCTGGAAGTGAGCGTCAGCGTCTCGACCTCGAGGACGTCGTCTCCTACCGGGACCGGACCCGATCCGACGGACGCCCTCCGCACGTCCGTCCCCTCGTCGTCACAGGAGACGGACTCCGCCGGGACGGCCGGCAGCGGACACGGAGCGAGGGCGGTGCTCCGCCCCTGACCGGAGCGCCAGGTCGCGCTCGTGGCGTCGTACCGGACCACGAACCTCCGCGTGCCCACGCGAACCCCTCGGGAGTCCTGGTCCACGTCCTCGACGACCCGAAAGCTCTCCCCTGCGACCACCGTGTCCCGCTGGACCGAGCGCGTCCGCGTCGATCCATCGAGGGCGGCGAAGGTCCACGTCGTGCCGGTCGCGAGCGGGTACCACGCGGTTTCTTGGGCGTGAGGCGTGGTGCCCCACGTCGCGACGACTCCCACCAGCACCAGCGAAAGCCGGCGGAGGGACGACGAGGACGCGCGCGGCGTTCTTGCTGAGGCCGCGGGACGACGGCTGCGGAGACGCGTTGGCGCGGTGGGGAGCAGGAGCATGGAGGGTGCGGGTGACGCGACGGGTCGCTCCGTCGGGGAGAGTGCACGATGGCGGTCGTCTATCCTGCCCGTTCTGCGAGGTAGCTTCGGCGCACGACCTTGTCGGTATGCGCGGAGGCCTCTCTGCGGCTACGTCACCCACGCCGTGTCCGCCCCCGTGGAAGAGCCCGCGCTGTGTGAGCGGCAACGGGCGCCCTCCATATCCTCAGGGGAAAGGCTGTAGGCCCAAAGTAAACATGTGAGACCCGGCGGTCGAGACCGACGTCGCTAAATCCCAACGGCAGGCCGTCGATACTGACGTCATTCCCTAGCGCGCTTTTCCCATGCTCGTGTCATCTGTCCTTCCTCGAGTGTGGTGGGCCGTCGTGGTCGCCGCGATCGCGTTCTCGGCTCCCGCGCAGTCGCAAGACGCCTCGCCCATCCTAGGGTCGGAGGACACGCAGTCCGTGGCCCTCGAGGTCGGACCGAACCTGGTCTCGCTCCGGGTCCACCCGGACGACCGGTCTTTCGACGCCATCTTCGGGTCCGACCTCGATCGCGTCTTGTTCATCAAGGACGCTCGGGGGGTCACGTTCGCCCCGCGGTACGGCGTGTCTGACCTCCCAGGGTGGGCGTGGGGAGAAGCCCTTCTCGTGCACGTCGAGGACGCGTTCACCCTCGAGGTGACCGGCTCCCGCATCCTCTCCTCCTCGGAGATCGTGTTGGGCGAGGGGTGGAGTTGGATCCCCGTCTTCCTCGACCAGCCGACGCCCGTCGAGACGGCCCTGTCCACGATCGCCGCCTCGCTCTCGACCGTCGAGGACGTCGACGGCCGCGCCTACCCCGACGGAGACCCCGCGCTCGCCACCATCGAGCCGGGCCAGGGCTACCGCGTCCACCTCGATGCCGCGGCCACACTTCGCTATGGGACGCCACCGACCGGCCGTCAGACGTACCGCGTCGCCACCATCGAGGACGC
>NZ_JBARYR010000167.1:0-1750 GCF_049648075.1 Rubrivirga sp.
CGTCTGGCGGGGGCCATCCGGCGGCAGGACTGGTTCGTGGTCGCCCTCGAGGTCGCCATCGTCGTGCTCGGCGTGGTCATCGGTTTCCAGGTCACGGCCTGGGGGCAAGAGCGCGACATGCGGGACAGAGAAGAGGTGCAGCGCGCGGCGCTCCGCGAGGACTTCGTCGCCAACCGGCAGCAGCTCACGCGAGTGCTCGCGGGCTTGGACGTCGCCGTGGCGGGGCAGCGAGAGCTGCTCCGGGTGATGCACGGTCATTCGCCACGCCCCGACCCAGACTCGCTCGGCGGGCTGGTGTTCTCAACGGTCACGTTCGCTCGGTTCCAGCCCGTGATGGGCGCCTACGACGCGATGCTGAGCGCGGGCGACCTCCGCCTCATCCGCGACCCAGACCTCCGTTCGAACCTGGCCCACTTCGCGGAGCTGGCGGACGCGGGGTTCGAGGACGAGGAGCAGATGACGGACCTGCGGGTCCGCCTGTTCGGCGTGCTCGGCGAAAATGGAGACATCCTCTCCATCGTCTACCCCGCGTGGCGCGAGGGCAGCGGCTTGCCGGCGAGCTCGATGACGATGGACGTCGACGCGTTGCTCGCCAGCCCCGAGTTCAGCACCCTCGCCACGAATATGGCCTTTGGGGAGGCCTCCATGCAGAGCTACTACCGGCGCATGGAAGAGCACCTCGACGCTGTGTTGGCCGGCCTCGGCGTGGCCCCCGACACCGTCACGTCCCCCTAGCCCCCGGTCGCCTCATGTCCTCCGACGTTCACTCTCCAGCAGATCCTCCGACGGACTTGCCCGCGACGTCCGCCGGCCCGCGGCGGCGGCTGTTCTTCGCCCGACTGGCGGAGGCCGTCCGGCGGCAGGACTGGTTCGTGGTCGCCCTCGAGGTCGCCATCGTCATCGTCGGCGTGGTCATCGGCTTCCAGGTGACGGCCTGGGGGCAGGAGCGGGTGAACCAGGACAAGGAACAGACCTATCTCCGGCAGCTCGCAGCCGACCTCACCGAGACCGAGCGCTTGGTCGCGGCCGAGGACTCCGTCCGGTTCGCCCAGACCCTCCCGCTCGCCCGGAAGCTTCTCCGCTCGTTCGGCTACGCCCCCAAGCCGCCCGCTGACTCCATCCTGACGTGGTTTCCCGATGCGTGGCGGTTCGGGTTCCTCCGTCCCGTCCTCGGAACGGCGAGCTCGCTGGTCTCGTCGGGCAACATCGACCTCGTCCGCGACGACTCCCTCCGCTCGGCTATCATTACCTACCTCGACCTGAACGAGGAGCTGATGGAGGAGCAGCGCCTCCTGCGAGACAACGTCGAGGCGGCCGGGCAGCGCATCACCCGGCGCCTCGACATCTCCGAGTACGTGTTCCGGACGTTTCCCGACAGCGTGCGGGAGGCGCGCTCGCGACGGCCCGACGACGTCGGCCTCTTCCCGACGGGCGACTGGGCCTCGCCGATGCCACTCGACGTGGACGCCTTCTACGCGGACCCGCTGATGTACACGAGTACGTGGTCGCTCAGCCTCACGCTCAGCCAGATCGCGTCCACGCACCGGGAGATGCGTGAGAGCGCCGCCGCGCTCCGCCAGCGGGTCGAGGCCCACCTCGAGCTATGAGCGACACCCCGCCCCCGCCCGCCTCGGCGCCCCCACCACCCGACCCGGCCCCGTCCGCGCCGCCGTCGAGGCGGTGGGACTGGCGGCCGAAGCTCCGCTGGTTCGCCGCCGAGTATTTCATCGTCGTCCTCGGCGTGCTCACC
>NZ_JBARYR010000168.1:0-6373 GCF_049648075.1 Rubrivirga sp.
CCTCGAGGACGTCACCTCGACGCCAGGTGCGCGGGGCGGGGCGGGCGTCACGATGGGCGGCGGAGCCGGGTCGGGCGCGGGCTCGACGGCGGGGATCGCGGCTCCGCAGCCCGATAGGATGAGCGCGAGAACACAAAAAGAGGGTCGGAGACGGTCGGTCAGCATCAGTCGAGGCACTGTATAGGGCGGACTTGCACGGTACGCACGTGGAAACGTTACCAGTGTCAGCCGAAAGGCCCCAAATGGGGTTGCCATTCACTACGTGTGGTCTCCATATTGGCCGACCGCCGTCACGGACTCGTGGCGGACGAAACCGCTTCCGGCCCCTACTGCCTCCGGCCCGCCGATGCCCGTTGCCACTGCGCTTCGCACTGCCGTCTTCTCGTTCGTCTTGGCCTTCGGGCTCGCGGCGATCGCCCCCGCCTCCGCCCAATCGTCGGGCAAGATCTCCGGCCGCGTCACCGACGACAGCGGCCAGGGCGTCATCGGCGCCACGGTCTTTATCGTCGAGTCCTCGCGTGGCGCCACGACCGACATCGACGGGTACTACACCATCCTCGACGTCCGCGCCGGCACGTACACCGTCCGCGTGAGCTACATCGGCCTCGCGACCCAGGTGACGGAGAACGTCCAGGTCGCCATCGGCCAGACGACGAACCTCGACGCGACCCTCGTCTCGGCCACGAACGAGATCGAGGAGGTTATCGTCCGCGCTGAGCGCCCGCCGGTCGAGACCGACGTGTCGAACTCGAGGGCGAACATCGGGTCCGAGGAGATCGCGGCCCTGCCGGTCGCGTCCATCGAGGACGCGGTCCAGCTCCAGGCCGGCGTCCAGGACGGGTTCAACATCCGTGGCTCGGGCGCCGACGAGGTCGCGTTCCAGGTCAACGGCTTGACGCTGCGCGACGAGCGCAACAACTCGCCGTTCACCAACATCAGCCTCGCCTCCGTCGAGGAGGTCCAGGTCCAGACCGGCGGGTTCAACGCCGAGTACGGCAACGTCCGCTCCGGCGTCGTCAACGTGGTCACCAAGGAGGGCGACCCCAACCGCTACGAGGTCGACGTCCGCACGCGGTACAGCCCGCCGGCCCAGAAGAACTTCGGCGGGTTGGCCAGCGACCTCGACTCGTACTGGATCCGGCCCTACACCGACCCCGACGTCGCCTTCGTCGGGACGCTCTCCGGCCCGTGGTCCCAGGCCACACGGGATCAATTCCCCATCTTCGAGGGCTGGAACTCGATCTCGGCCGGGCTCCTGGCCGACGACGACCCGACCAACGACATGACGCCGCAGGCGTTGATGGACGCGTTCATGTTCCAGCACCGGAAGTCGTTCGAGATCACGACCCCCGACTACGAGGTCGACTTCGGCGTCGGCGGGCCGGTCCCCGGCGCCCAGCGCCTGGGCAACCTCCGTTTCTTCGGCTCCTTTCGACGCGAGGAAGACGTCTACCTCTTGCCGCTCCACACCGACGCCTACGACGAGCAGACGGCCCACCTCAAGCTGACCAGCGACGTGGGTCCGGGCATGAAACTCAGCGTCGAAGGCCGGGTCGGCACTCAAGCCGGAACCGCCTCGACTCGCTCTGGTGCTGTCGCGACGGGCCAGTCCAGCATCTTCCGCTCGGCGGGCTCGATCGCGAGCCAACTCAACAACGTGAGCTTTATCGAGAGCCGGATCTACTCGGGTGACTACTGGGGACCGTCGCAGACGACCTATGACCAGATCGGCGCCCAGTTTTCCCACGCACTCTCAGCGACGTCGGTCTACCAGATTCGGATGAACCGGTTCGAGTCGCGCTATGACACCAACCCAGGACCCCGCCGAGACTCCACGGTCGTCGCCTCGTTCGGCGGTGTCGGGTTCGACGAGTCCCCGTTCGGATGGCAGCCGTTCCCGTCCGAGGGCGTCAACGGGTTCCGCACCGGCGTCGGCATGTCGAACGCGCGCGACTCCTCGCAGGTAACGGTCTACAACGTCCAGGCCGACTACACGAACCAACTCACGCGGTTCGCCGAGGTCAAGACGGGACTGGAGTACAGCCTGACGCGGAGCCAGATCAACTACGCCCGCATCGACTCTTTCCTGACCTCCAGCAACGCGCGGACGGTCTGGGACGAGACGCCGATCCGCGCCGCCGGCTACGCCCAGACCAAGCTCGAGCTCGACGGGATGGTCGCCAACCTCGGCTTGCGTCTCGACTACTTCACGGCCGGCGGCGACTGGTACGACTACAACCTGTTTGACCCGGTCCTGGCCGGCATCCCACTGGACGAGGAGGGCAACGCGGCCGCTTCGCTCGACTCCCTCTTGACTACGAGCTCTGCGCGGAGCATCGTCACGCTGAGCCCGCGACTGGGCGTCTCGTTCCCGGTGACCGAGATGAGCAAGTTGTACTTCAACTACGGCCACTTCCGCTCGCTTCCAGATTCAGACCGGCTCTACGTCGTCCGCGCGTTCTCGGTGGGCGGACAGGTGACTCAGCTCGCGGACCCGAACAACCCGCTTCCGCGGACCATCGCCTATGAGCTCGGCTACGAGCAGTCGTTCGGCGGCGCGTTCTCAGCAAGGGTGGCCGGCTACTACAAGGACGTCTCGCTCGAACCACGTCTGGTCACGTACAACAGCCGCGACGGCCGGGTGAGCTATAACCGCTCCGAGCCCAACAGCTACTCCGACATCCGAGGCTTCGAGGTCACGTTCCAGAAGACGGCCGGCGAGTTCGTCCGTGGGTTCGTCAACTACACCTACGACGTCCGCCAGGGCGGCTACTTCGGGTTCGTCGACGTGTTCGAGAACTCGACGACGCAGCGAGAGCAGGAGGAGAGCGACGCTGTACGGCGCCGGGCCGCATTTCGCGCCGTACCCCGCCCGTTCGGCCGGTTCAATCTCGACCTGTTCACGCCGGCCGACTTCGGCCCGAGCCTCGGCGGTTTCCGCCCGCTCGCCGGATGGCGCACGTCACTCTTGGGCCGCTGGCAAGACGGCGGCCAGTTTACGTGGGGAGACAACGGCGTCGCCGCGCCGGGCGTGATCAACAACGTCGATATCCGAGACTCGTGGTCGTTCGACATGCGGTTCCAGCGGACGTTCGCCGTCGGCGGCCAGGCCGTTTCGTTCTTCGCCGACGTGTTCAACGTGTTCAACCGTCAGCAGATGGGGTTCGACCTTGGGGTTCCTCACGGTGCTATTGACGGCAACGACCGCAACGCCTACCTCGCGAGCCTGCACTTCCCCGAGGGCGACTACTCCAACATCCCAGGCACTGACGTGGTCGGTGACTACCGCCCGAACGGCATCGACTACCAGCCGCTCATCCCGATCCAAGCGCGCGGGACGTTGCCCAATCCCGACCTCGACACGATCTACTTCGAGCGCGAGACCGAGAGCTACATCGTCTTCCGTGACGGCGCCTGGGTCCCCGCCGACCAGGGCCGCGTCGACGAGGTCTTGGACACCAAGGCCTACATCGACATGCCGAACCAGGGGTACCTCAACTTCTTGAACCCCCGCGACATCTTCTTCGGCGTCCGCATCAGCTTGTAAGACTCGTCCTCGAGGACGGCACCGCGTAGCGCTGCACTCGCCCTCGAGGACGGACCCGCCCCCGCCGGCCGACTCCCGACTCATGCATCTTGCCTTACCTGCGCGGCCGACCGCGCGCCTGTCCGGCCTCGCTCTCCTCGTCCTGGCGTTCGCGCTGGCGCCGGGAGCCCACGCTCAGTTCCAGACCAAGTGGATCTCGGGCGGCTCGTTCCACAACTGGTACTCGTCCGCCGGCAGCGAGATCGAGGAGGGCCTGGTCCGCGAGCAGCAGTACGGCTGGCGCTGGCCCGGCGTCTACGACTTCTCGGACATGCAGGCCGCCAAAGGCCTGTGGATCGGGGCCAGGAACGTGACCGACGAGTTCGGGACGTCCTACCCCGTGCGCGTCGCCCACGTCGGCCCGCGCGTCCCCGGCGTCGGCGAGATGTTCCCGGTCCAGTTCGAGCTGGTGAGCAAGTACCCACTCACCGTCGTCACCGTCGACGGCGACCAGTCGTTCGCCTCGGCCGCGATGGTCGTCGACCGCGTGGACCCCGACATGGAGCCGGACTTTATGCTGATCAGCGAGGTCAACACGGTGTTGGGCATCACCATGCAACGCCGCGTGATGCAGTTCAGCCAGGAGTTCCACGACAACTACCACGTTATCGAGTACGTCCTGACGAACACGGGCAACACGGACGGCGACCCCGACATCGAGCTCCCGAACCAGACCCTCGAGGGCGTCATGGCCTACCTCCAGTACCGCCTGGCGGTGGCGGCGGAGACTCGGTTCGTGATCGGCAACCCGACGGGCTGGGGTAAGAACACGATGAACGACGCCCGCGGCGACGGGACCCGCCCGGATCCGGAGGGCGAGCAGTTCCGGGCCCAGTTCTCGTGGCACGGCCTGTTCCCCGGCCGCGAGGTCAGCTACGACAACTTGGGCGGCTCCATCCAGCGCGACGCGCTCAACGTTTCCCCCGCTGACACCTTGGGCCGTTTGGGCGCGAGCGCCTTCGCCGGCACCGTCACGCTCCACGCCGACGCCGGTCCAGGCGACGACTCTGATGATCCGTCGCAGCCGTCTACGACCAACTGGGTCGGCTCCGACGATCCGTTCCAGTCCAACAACGACCCGTTCAGCATTGGCCGGATGACGGTCGAGTACGGCGTCATGACGCAGGGCAACAAATCGCCCCGCCACGCGATCGCCGTCGAGCCCTCGGGCCTGCCGGGCTTCCTCAACCCAACGCGCGACCCGTCCGCAGCAGAAGGCCAGGCCAACTCCGGAGGGTACTCGTTCGGCAACGGCTACGGGCCGTACACCCTGGCTCCCGGCGAGAGCGTCCGGTTCGTCATCGCAGAGGGCAGCGCGGGCCTGAGCCGCGAGGCGAACGCTGCGATCGGCCGAGCCTTCCGCGACTCGGGCAACGACTCGAACGCTGGCCTGACCTACAACGGCGAGACCAAGACCAAGAACGAGTGGGTGTTCACCAGCCGCGACTCGCTCTTCCAGACGTTCAACCGAGCCCTCGCCAACTACGACGCCGACTTCGACATCCCGCAGCCACCCGCCCCACCCTTGACGTTCGACGTCGCTGGTGGCGGTGACCGCATCGTGCTGAACTGGGAGCCCAACATCAACGGCCCCCAGCCCGACCGGTGGGAAGTTTACCGGACGTCGACGAGCCGCGACAGCGCCTACACCTTGGTCGCCGAACTCGGCCCGAGCGAGACGACCTACGCCGACACCTCCCCGGTCCGTGGCGTCAACTACTTCTATTACATCCAGGCCGTCCTCGACGGGTCCATCAACGACGGCCGCGCCGATACGCCGGTCGGACGAGACCTGAGGAGTTCCCGCTACGCGACGCAGACCTACGACGGCGCGACCCTGAAGCGCCAGCAGGGCGAGGCTTTGGAGGACATCCGCGTCGTCCCGAACCCGTTCTACATCGGTGCCAGCCGAGGGTTGGGCGGCGATACCGCGTTGCGATTCCCGGACCGCAACGACAAGCTCGCGTTCTTCAACATTCCCGGTATCTGTCGGATCGACATCTACACCGAGCTCGGTGAGCTGGTCGACACCATCGAGCACACCGACGGGAGTGGCGACGAGTTCTGGGACCACACGACGTCCTCGAGGCAGGTCGTCGCGAGCGGCTTGTACATCGCCGTGATCACGGTCACCGAAGACGTCGTCGACCTCGAGTCCGGCGCCGTGCTCTTTCAAGCCGGCGAGCAGGCCACCCGCAAGTTCGTCATCGTCCGCTAAGCGCCCTCGAGGACGCCCCCCGCCCCAATACTTATGACGATGTCTACGCTCGCTCGGATCGCCGCGCTGGTCGTCCTCGCTGCCCCGGCCGTCTTGACGGCTCCCGCCGCGTCTGCCCAGCAGGTCGAAGACCGAGACAAGCTGGCCCAGTCCGGCATGAAGTTCCTCAGCGTCTCCGCTGACCCTCGGGCCTCCGCGCTCGGTGGGGCCGCGACAGCGTTGACAACGGGTGCAGGCGCCCTGTTTTATAACCCGGCCGGCCTCGCCCGTTCGGAAGGCGGCGCTGGCGTCTTCCTCGGCCAGACCGGGTGGATCGCGGACATCGACTACAACCACGGCGCCGTCGCGTTCGCCCCTGGTGGCGGCCGCTTTGGCACGTTTGGCGTCTCGGTCATGGCCGTCGACTACGGGGACCTTCAGGAGACCGTGTTCGACGCGAGCACCGAAGCCGGCTTCCGTGACTTGGGAACGTTCTCCCCGACCGCGTTCGCGATCGGCTTGGGCTACGCCCGAACCGTGACGGACCGGTTCTCAGTCGGCGGGCAGGCGAAGTACGTGACCCAGGACAT
>NZ_JBARYR010000169.1:0-3951 GCF_049648075.1 Rubrivirga sp.
ACGGGTTCGCCAAGCCTGCGGCCGCCGAGGTCGCACCGGACGCCGGAGCCTCGGCCTCGAGGACGACGACCGGTCGCGTCCGGCTCAACACGAGGGCCGCGCACGCACCCGCGAGCCCGGCGCCGACGATGACGGTGGGCGTGCTCATGTGCGTTCCTTCGGCGGGCTCAGTACAGACTCTCGAGGTTGGACCGAGGGGCGGGGACGTCTCATCGAGGGCGGGTAGCTTGCACGATGCAAGATCGGGACTCGTGAGCGAGACGGACATCGAGATCGCTGTCGTTGGCGGCGGCGTCGCCGGCCTAGGCGTCGCGTGGGCCTTGGCGGAGCGCGGGCGTCGCGTGGTCGTCCTCGAGGCCGGAGAGACCGGCCGCGGCGCGTCGTTCGCGGCGGCGGGGATGCTGGCGCCGGCCGCCGAGATCGGGTTCGAAGAGCTCGACCTGTACGCGCTCGGCCGGGACAGCGTCGCCCGGTGGCCCGGCTTTGCCCATCGCCTAGAAGCTGCGTCCGGCCTCGAGGTCGGCTACCGGGACGAGGGGACGCTGGTCGTGGCCGACGACCGCGACAGCGCTCGGGCATTGCGGCGGCTCTACCAGTTTCAGAAAGAGCACGGAGCGCCGGTCGAGTGGCTGTCCGGCGACCAGGCGACCGAGATCGAGCCGTTGCTCTCGCCGCGTCTGCCGTGCGCCGTGCTCGCGCCGGACGACCACCAGGTCGACAACCGCGCCGTCCTCCATGCCCTGCGTCGCGCCATCGAAGTGGCCGGCGGAGCCATCCGGGAGAACGCTGTAGTGCAACGCATCGAGGTCGGCGAGACGCCCCGCGTCGTCCTCGAGGGGTCCGTCCTCGAGGTCGAGGCCGTCGTCGTCGCCGCGGGCGTGGGGAGCGGGCTGCTAGGTCTCGAGCCCGCCTTGCCGATCCGCTCCGTCAAAGGGCAGGCGTTGGCGCTCCGGCTCGATCCCGACCGGGGACTCGACCTCAAGCACGTCGTCCGCGGCCCCGACGCGTACCTCGTGCCCAAAGCAGACGGCCGGCTCATCGTCGGAGCGACGAGCGAGGACGGCGTGACCGACTCGATGGTGACGGCCGGCGGACTTTACCGGCTCCTCGAGGGCGCCGTCGAGGTCGTGCCCGGCGTTGAGGAGATGGAGGTGCTGGAGACCTGGGCGGGGCATCGACCAGCGGCGCGCGATCACGGACCGCTGCTCGGGCAGAGCGCGCATCCCGGCGTTTTCTACGCGACCGGTCACTACCGCCACGGCGTCCTGCTCGCGCCCGTCACCGCCGACGGCCTCGCCCTCGAGGTCGACGCGTTCTTGGACGGGCGCACCGAAACAGCGCCGCTCTTGGCCCCGTTCTCGCCGCGACGATTCTCGTAGCGCACGTGCCCACACTGACCATCAACGGCGAGCCTCGGGAGGTCTCCGAACCTCTCGCCCTCGACGCCCTTCTGACCCTCTTGGGACGTGACCCCGCGGTCCACGGCATCGCCGTCGCCGTAGGTGACAAAGTCGTCCGCCGCGCCGACTGGCCGACGACGACCGTCGGCGAGGGAGACTGCGTCGAGATCATCACGGCGGCTCAGGGCGGATGAGCGCGCCCGCTACCACCCTCGAGGCCGACATCTGGACCGTCGGCGGCGTCGAGCTGACCAGCCGCGTGCTGCTCGGCACGAGCCGCTACCCGAGCCTGCAGTCGCTCCTAGACTCGATGGACGCGTCCCAAGCCCAGGTCGCGACGGTCTCGGTTCGCCGCGTCGACCTCGAGGCCAGCGCGGACCGGCAGACCTTGCTGGGTGCTCTGAGGGACCGAGGCTTACGCCTGTTGCCCAACACCGCCGGATGCTATACGGCGAAGGAGGCCGTTTTTACGGCGCAGCTCGCGCGTGAGGCGCTCGAGACGGACTGGGTTAAGCTCGAGGTCATCGGCGACGACGAGACGCTCTACCCGGACGCCGTCCAGCTCTTGCGCGCCGCCTCGGAGCTCGTCGCCGACGGGTTCGAGGTGTTCGCCTACTGCGGCGACGACCCCATCACGGCCCGCAAGCTCGCGGATATGGGCTGTGCGGCCGTGATGCCTCTCGCCGCGCCCATCGGCAGCGGGATGGGACTCGTGAACCCATACGCCCTCCGCATCATCCGCGAGCTAATCCCCGACGTCCCGCTCGTCGTCGACGCCGGGATCGGAACGGCTTCGGACGCCGCGCGCGCGATGGAGCTCGGCTACGACGGCGTCCTGCTCAACACGGCCGTCTCGGGCGCCCAGCACCCGGCCTTGATGGCTGGAGCGATCCGCCACGCCGTCCAAGCCGGCCGCCTAGCCCGTCGCGCCGGCCGGATCACGCGCCGCTTGTACGCGCAGGCGTCGACCCCCGACGACGGCCGCATCGAGGTCGATGAGTAATAGGGAAGGCGGAAGAGGGGAGAGGCAAGGGGGATCGTTGCCCAGGCTGCTTCTCGTCGCGGACGGGTTCGCGTCGGGCCGGGTCGAACTCGAGGCCCAAGCGATTCGGGACCGTGCGATGGCGCTCGTCCGTGCCGGCGTTCCGTGGGTCTCGCTGCGTGACCATGATGCCAGCGGGGACGACTTCCTCGAGGTCGCGACCTCGATGGCGAGGGACCTCCGCGAGATCCGGCCTGATATCGTCTTGTCGGTCCACGGACACCTACGCGTGGCGCTCGACCTCGAGGTCGGACTCCACGTCGGGTGGCGAGGCGCGTCGTTGCAGACCGCCCTCGAGGCCGGCGTGGCCGGTCCGGTCGGCGTCTCGGCGCACTCGGCGACGGGCGTGGTGCGGGCCGAGAAGGCCGGCGCTCAGTACGCGACGTTGTCGCCCATCTTCGAGACGCGGACGCATCCCGACGCGGTCCCCGCCGGCATCGACCCGCTCCGGCTGGCGTCCTCGAGGGCGAAGATCCCCGTTCTCGCCCTGGGTGGGATGACGCCGCCCCGCGCCCGCATCGCGCGGCTGGTGGGTGCTCACGGCGCCGCCGCGATCTCGTCGCTCCTGTTCGCGTGGGACGAGACCAAAACCGTCCGCCAGTTCCTAGACGCCGTCGCGTAGACTGCTCCGCCCTCGAGGTCGCCGACCTCGTTCCCTCCCACACTCGCCCCGGACTGACCTTTGGCACGCACGATCCCGACCGCTCTCACCATCGCCGGCTCCGACTCTGGCGGCGGCGCCGGTATTCAAGCCGACCTCAAGACGTTCGAGGCGCACGGCGTCTTCGGGATGTCCGTCGTCACAGCGCTGACGGCCCAGAACAGCCAGGAGGTCTCCGGTGTCTACGACGTGCCGGCGGAGTTCGTGACGGCTCAGCTTGACACGGTCGCGGCCGACTTCCCGGTCGGCGCGGTCAAGACGGGGATGCTGGCCTCGCCCGAGGTCGTCGCCGCCGTCGCGGAGGGTCTGACGCGGCTTAGGCTGACGCCGATCGTCGTCGACCCGGTGATGGTGTCGAAGGGCGGACACCCGCTGCTTCCCGACGACGCCGTCGCCACGGTCGCGACCCGGCTCATCCCGCTCGCCGACGTCGTGACGCCGAACGCACACGAGGCGGCTCGGCTGACCGGCCTCGAGGTCCGCACCCTCGAGGACGCCCGTCGTGCGGCCCGCCAGATCCTGGCGTTCGGGCCGAAGGCCGTGCTGGTCAAGGGGGGGCACTTGGACGACGAAACCGACGCCGTCGACCTTCTGCTCACCGAACACGGCGAGACGCTGTATCGCGAGGAGCGGATCGAAACGCCGAACACGCACGGGACGGGCTGCACGTACGCGAGCGCTATCGCCGCCAACTTGGCGCGGGGTCTCGACCTCGAGGACGCCGTCGGGCGAGCGCGGCGATACCTGCAGCAGGCGATCCGGCACGGCCTGGCGCTCGGGAGCGGCCACGGCCCAACGTCGCATTTCTGGTTTCTGGACGGCTCGGAGGCGGATCCTGAGGAGTAGCC
>NZ_JBARYR010000170.1:0-6391 GCF_049648075.1 Rubrivirga sp.
CGCTTGCAGCGCGGCGGCCCGCCCGGTCGCCAGGCAGCCGGTGATCAGCCAGCCGCCCGTCGGCGCCTCCCAGTCGAGCATCTCGCCGGCGGCGTAGACCGACGCGTGGTCTACCAGCCGAAACCCGTCCAGCGCACCGAACCGGAGCCCTCCGGCCGTCGAGATCGCTTCGTCCATCGGCGACACGCCCGCATGGCGCACGGGGAGCGCTTTGAGGACTCCGGGCAGGTCCGTGCCGAACGGTCGTCCGCACTCGTTGAGCAACGCGGCGCGGACGCCTTCTAGACGCAGCGCCTTGCGCAGACGCGTCGCCACGCTCGCCTTCGGGCTCTGCCGGGCCAGGCGCTCGGCAACGACGGCGTGGGACAGGTCCGGGAACAGATCCACCGTCAGATCGGCCCCGTCTCGGACAGCGCTGCTGACGCTGTAGATGCCGCCGCCCTCGAGGCCGCGAGCCGTTACCACTGCCTCTCCCCGGCTGGTTAGCGCTCCCGCGGTAAACGCGACGCCCTTGAGCGGCTGCCCATGCCAGCGCTCCATGTGGGCAGACCAGTCGACTCGGAGCCCGACGTTGGCCGCCTGAAAGGGCGCCACCGAGCCAGGCATCTGCGCCGCCCACTCGCCGTCGCTGCCCAACCTTCGCCAACTCGCCCCGCCGAGTGCGAGGATGGTGACATCTGCGACGGCCTCTCGTGGCCCGTCTGGCGTGTCGAACGCGGCTCGACCATCATGCCAGCCCACCCAGCGCCACCGCGCCCGCAGGTCGACCTCGAGGCCGTCCAGCCGCCTCAGCCAGGCCCGGAGCAGCGGCGACGCCTTCATCGCGACAGGAAACACGCGCCCGGTCGATCCGACGAAGACCTCTTGGCCCAGGTCGGTGACCCACCGCATGACGTCGGCGGGGCCGAACTCGGAGACGGCACGCGCGAAGGCGGGCGGCACCTCGCCGTACGCCGCGTCGAACTGGTCGTCTTGCTTTGTGAGGTTGAGGCCTGACTTGCCGGCCATCAGGAATTTCCGAGCCGGCGTCGGCATCTGGTCTGCGACGACGACGGACATGCCTGCCCCCGCCAGGACCTCGGCGGCCATCAGTCCCGCGGGACCCGCCCCGATCACGAGCGCCGTGCCGGCCCCGCCTCGGGTAGCGCGTTGAGAGTCGGGCACCGGTGGTCTCATTGGCATTCCCTCTGCAAAAACGGCCTCCACCCATCGGGCAGAGGCCGTCTCAAAGTCGTCCTCGAGGGCGGCTAGCTGCGGCGCCCGCGGAGCCGGTCGAAGGCCCGCTGCTGGTCCGTGCCCGGCGGCACCATGTACGGGTCCGGCGGCAGGTTGACCATCCGGATGACCGGGTAGCGCTCGCGGTGCAGGAACGGCTGCGGCGGCTCCGAGATGTCCTCCCCGATGATGAGCACGATCGTCCCCTGGTCCGTGATGTTGGCACCGGCCGACGAGATCGGGTCACGCTGGCCCTCGACGTCCCACGTGTCGACCCAGTTGTAGAGCCACTGGGCGTCGGGCTCCAACATGCGGATGCAGCCGTGCGAGGCCGGCCCCGAGGTCGGGAGCGCGTACTGGTGCATGTGGATGCCGCGCGCCTCGTGCAGGTTCATGACCCAGTACATCTCCCACAGCTCGGCGTCGGGGTCCGACGAGCCGAAGCCGGGGCTGAGCGTCGAGACGCGGTACTCCTGCTGCCAGTTGACGTTGAACCGGCCGCTCGGCGTCCGCGCGCTCTCGGTGCCCGTGTTGATGATGCCCCACCGCGCGAGCTCGCCGCGCTCGTAGGCGCCCCACGCCTGGATGTTCTTGTCCAGGATCACGATCTTGTCGAGGTCGGCCGCACCGGGGTAGTAGCGCGGGAACGGCGAGTAGGCCCGGAAGTCGAGGCCGAAGTGCGTCGGGACGATGAGCGTGTCGCCGGGGCTCAGGTTCTCCAGGTCGTTCCGGTTCAAGAGCCACAAGAGCGGCTTGATCACGTCGCGGTCACCGCCGAACCGGCTGTAGAGGTTGAGCCGCGCCTCGAGCCGGTTCTGGCCCTGGGGGACGACGTAGTAGTCGTAGTGGACGCGCGGGACCTCGCGGATGGACTCCGAGGTCCGGCGGTTCATGGTGTCCACCAGCCACGCCTGGCTGAAGTACGTGACGGGACCGTCGGTGGCGAAGTCCGCGGAGATGGCACCGTCGGCGGCGCGGTCCGCCGCGCTCTGGGCGGAGGCCGGGACGGCGCAGGCGACGAGGAGGAAGGCAGCGAGGAAACGCATGGTGGGGAGCATTCGGAATCGAGGTCGAGTATACCGCGCGAGCGCAGAGTAGGGTCCGACAGGCACCGGCCGTGCCGTCGACCTCGAGGACGGCGATAGAGCTTGAAAACGGGACCGAGCCCCGACGATTGCCCCCCTGTGGACGCTTCACGTGGGTGATTGCTTACACGGCGACAGGACCGACCTCGAGGGCGAAAAGAAGCGACCTCGAGGTGTGGCGCGCCCGCCTGGTCCGTCCTGGAGACTGTACGGCAGCCGAGTCGCCCTCGCGCATGCGGGGAGCCATACGGTGGTCTGCCCGACTTCGGTGTCGCGTTCTACACGGTCATTCCCGCGCCCTCGATGCGGAGCCGACGCAGGGGCTCGGCCGAGGCCAGCACGATGAGCGTGTCGCCGGCCTCGAGGACGAGCCGGGCCTCCGGGTTGAACAGCCCCTCGCCCGTCGCCGCGCGCAGGACGCCGACGACGATGGCATCGAAGCGACTTCGGAAGTCGACGTCGACCAGGGAGATCCCGTCGAGCAAACTGCCGTCCTGGATGACCACCTCTTCGAGGTCGACGTCGAGCGTTCCGACGCCCAGCGCTTTCTCCATGAACCGGTCGACGCGAGGGCGCAGGATGGTCTGCGCGATCCGGTCGGCGCCGATCTCGAGCGGCGAGATCACCTTGTCCACCCCGGCGCGCAAGAGCTTCTTGGTCGCGGTCTGCTCGTTGGTTCGGGCGACGATGAACAGGTCAGAGCGGTCCACGATCTCCCTCGCCGACAGCGCGACGAACACGTTCGACGCGTCCTGCGGCAGGACGAGGACCAGCCCGGCCGCCCGGTCGATGCCGGCCTCGAGGAGCGACGCCTCCTCCTCGGCCTCGGCCTGAACGAAGGGGATCCCGGCCGCGTCGAGGTCGGCAATGCGGTCGTCGCTCCGGTCGATCACGACGACGTCCCGACCGGCCGCCACCAAGTCCCCCACGATCGACTCGCCCAGCTTCCCGTAGCCTGCGATGACGTAGTGACCCGACAGTCTGTTGATCCGGCGTTCCATGGCGCGTTGGCGGAGAGTGGCGGTCGTGACCAGGAGTTGGACGACGCGCGAGGCGATGGTCGCGAACGTACCGATGCCGACGAACGCGAGCCCGATCGTGAACAGCTTCCCGGCGTCGGAGAGCGGGCGGACCTCGGCGAAACCGATCGTGCTCAGCGTGATGAACGTCATGTAGAACGCGTTCATCACCCGCCAGCCCTCGATCCAGACGTAGCCCGCCGTCCCGACGGACATCAAGGCCGCGACGGCCGCCGTGCCCAGCAGGATCTCGCGGCCGGTGGTGGCACGAGTAGGGACTCGCGGCAGCGCCACCTAAGCGAGCGCGAACGCTCTCCCGGCCCAGGTCTCGCCTGCGGGCCGAGCAATGCCGCGCTCCCTCAGCGCCCCGACCGTGTCCGAGGTCACGTCGAGGACGACCGTCTCGGCCCCAACCTCATCGGCTTTCACCAGGCGTCGGAACGCGGGCCGGGTGGCCGTCTCCCACGCGTCGCCGTCCCGGTACGTCACGCCGAGCGCGGGCGCGAGCGACACGTTCTCGGCCTCGAGGGCGGCGGCGACCGCCCGCTCCATCGAGTCGATGCCGCAGCCGGAGACGCCGGCGTTTAGGTCGGCTTCCGAGATCACGGCGCCGACGGCGAGCACGCGGCCCTTCAAGACGTCAGCGGCGGCGCGGACGGGACGGCCGTGGCTTTGCCACGACGGGAGCCAGGCGCCGAGGTGTCGACGAAGCGCGTCGGCCTCGAGGGCGGAGACGGTGCGGTCGAGGGTGAACAGCCACAGGCGGGCGGCGTCGGGGAGCAGGGTCATCACGCGTCGAGGTCTGGGGAGGGCTCGTGGTCGGCGCGGGCCGGCGGGAGCGGGGCTCGGTACCCGATCAGCAGCACCAGGGTCCCGACCACCAAGAACGCACCGATGCGGACCAAGGCCTCGGCCTGGGACAGATCGACCAGGAACAGCTTGGCCACGACCAGGCCCAGGATGGCGGCGCCGAAGAACCACAGCCCGCGACTCTCGCGGCGGGCCGCGACGATAGTGAGCACGAGCGCGAGGACGGTCCACGTGACGGCGAGCGCGGCCTGGACCGTCGAGGACGCGTACAGCGCATCGAGGTCGTAGGCCGCGGCGCCGGCCGCGTGGGCTCCGCGGGCGACCTCGACGGTGAGCGCTGCGAACCCGAGCCCGCCGATTACGACGGAGAACACGCGCCGCGCGTTGTATTCAAACCCGGACCGCACCGACACCAGCACGAGCAGAAGCGCGACGGTTGGCAGACCGAGCGGATTGAGGACGGGAAGCGTTGGTAAGGGGTCTGCATCACCCGAGAGCCCCCACGACGCCATCGTCCACCACACCACCGCGACGATCAGGCCCAGCGTCGAGGTCACGCGCTCCGACCTCGAGGCCCACGACGCGGGCACGCGCCACGACGCCACGAGGGCAGCGACCCAGACGGAGAGGAAGGCTCCGAGCGGCCATACCAGATCCCAAAACTCGTAGTAGTAATCGTCGTCGCTCCGAACCCCCTCGACGAGACCCTCTCCCACCACGAACGCGACGACGGCCGCCCCGAGCCAGACAGCGCCGATGTAAGCGGGGCGGCGGAACCGCACGTCTCGACCTGAGGCCAGCGCCCACGCCGCCGACGCGAACACGGCGAGCCACGCCGGGCCGCGCCACCCGGCGGCCAAGACCGTGTCGGTAAACAACGCGACGACCCACAGCGACCCCGCCGCTGGGACCATGCCGAACGCGGCCACCCGTATCGCGCGCCACGACAACGCCTTCCCGAGCCCCACGAACAACGCACCGGACAGCGCCGTGGCGCCCAGCATCGCGGCCAATTGATGCCGGTCGGCAGCGATATCCAAGACGTGGGCCGTGACCGTCAGCGTCCACCAGAACAGGGCAGCACCGAGCAGGGCCAGGCTCGCCGGCCGCTCCCAGCCGGGGATGCCCCACCGTTTGTGCGGCGGCGTCTCGATGAGGGGCCGGTCCGCGTCGGCCTCGAGGGCGAGGTCTCCGCCGGCGTCCTCGAGGGCGGGCGTCTCTGGCTCGGCCTCGAGGGCGGGCCGTTGCACCAGGTAGGCGGACAGCCCGAGCCCGACGGCCACGACCCACCCGGTCAGCGTCTCGGCCGTGAACGCGTCGTCCGGCGTCACGACGCCCTCGCCGAACAGGACCGACGCCGCGACCGCCTGGAGCCCGATGCCGGCCACCTTCATCCAGCCCTTCCGCTGACGCATGCCGACCCAGACGAGCCCGGCGCCCTCCAAGACCCACAGCGCGCCCACCAGCACGCGCTCGAAGGCGAGCGGGAGCGCCAACGTCGCGAACGCGAGGCCGACGGCCAGGAATCCGTCCGCGAGCAGGCCGAGGTCTCTGCGCTTCCGCAGCAGCCCCGCACCCACCAAGTAGACGACGGCCAGGATCGCTGCGCTCCACGCACGCCCAAAGGGGACCACGCCCTCGATGAGTCCGGCCTGGAGTGCGAACGTCGCCGCGGGGAGCCCGAACACCAGCGCGCCGTCCACGACCAGGGCACGCTCCGGCGTTGAGGTCTGGGCCGAGCGGACCGCGAAGCGAACGGCCAACGCGAGGTAGATCGCGAAGTTCAGGATCACGAACGGCTGGACGCTCCCGTAGAGGTCGGGGCTGTACCGGAGACCGCCCCACAGGCCGCCCGTCACGAACGTCGACACGAACCCGACGACGGCGACCGAGCGCCAGCCCTTCGACCACGCGACGCCGAGCACGCCCAGGTTCAAGAGCGCGTAGTAGCTCAGCAAGAGGATGTGGCTCCCGTCGTTCGTGCCCGCCAAGACCGGAGCCGCGAATCCGCCCGCGACGCCCAGAACGGCCAAGCCGGGAGCGTTTTGGAGGACCGCCAGCGCACCGCACAACACGGAGACGACCGCCATCAGCGCGATCGCCGGTAGCGACGGCAGGATGCCGTAGAGCGCGTACGCCGAGTAAACGGTCAGGTAGAGCACGGCCACGCCGCCGCCCTGAAGCGTCAGCCCGAAGCCCGGCGTGCCGCGCCGCAGCCTCCACCCCAGCCCGACCATCACCAGGCCCGCCGCGGCGGCGGCC
>NZ_JBARYR010000171.1:0-3785 GCF_049648075.1 Rubrivirga sp.
CGGGACGACGCGACCGTCCGGCAGCGTGTACGTGCCCTCGATCCATCCCACGTCGCCCTCGAGGCGGACTACGGGTGGCGCGGGACGGGCACCTCGAACCGTCCCTGAACGCGAGGAGCCACGACCTCGAGGTCGGACACGGAGACGCCACCGTACGTGCCACCGTCGAGGGGCCACCCCTGGAGGTCGAACGTTCCGCTCACGACGCCGCCCTGGACACGGAGCGTGACGGTCCCCTCAGGGTAGCTAGCCGACACGTCCGAGGGCGAGAACGGCGGTGAGCCGGAGACGAAGCCCGGGACGTCAGAGATCAGGAACGTGGCGCCGACGTTCGTGCCCGTGCCGTCGAACCGTGCGTCATACGTGCCCGGGATGAACTGGAGGCCAGCCTGGGAGATTCCGACGCTGATACACGGGTCCGGCCCGTTGCACAACGGCCCCACGTACGCAGACCGGACGACGACCTGGTCGCGTGTACCCAGGCCGCTGTACTCGAACATGAAGGAGCGCGCCTCGTTGCGAAAGTCGAACGACGTCCCGTCCGGCAGCACGACAGTCCCCTCGATCCAGCCTGTCTCAGGCTCGGGGATTCCGGCGTCGCACCCCGCGACGCATAGGGCGAAGAGAAGGAAGAAGATCCGCAAGGGGGATGTCGATAGAGTGTGCGGTAAGGTCCGTCCTCGAGGGCGGAATCCCCTAGTCTGGATGCACTACCTCGAGGACGCGACCGCACGAGGCACGCCCTCGAGGGCGGCGCTAGGTTCGACGCCGGTTCCCTTTCCTGACTATGCCCGCCGTCGTCGAGTTCGACACCGCCGCCCAACTCGTTCAACGACTCGCCGCGCGCTACGCGGGGACCGGCAAGGCCGCGCTCGGCTACAAAGACAAGGCCACCAAGCAGTGGACCGACATCACGTGGGACGACCTCGATGGCCGCGTTCGCGCGTTCGCGTCGTGGCTCGCCGCGCAAGGCGTCGTCAAGGGCGACCGCGTCGCGATCCTGAGCGAGAACCGGCCCGAGTGGGCCGTCGCGGATCTGGCCACCCAACTTCTAGGCGCCGCCACCGTCGCGCTCTACACGAGCACCCCCACGGACGACGCGGCGTTCATCCTCCGGGACAGCGGCGCAAAGGTGCTCGTCGCCTCGACGCGCATCCAGCTCCGCAAGGGCGTCGCCGCCCTCGACTCGTGCCCCGACCTCGAGGCCGTCGTCTCGATGATCGAGCCTAGGACGCCAGACGACCGGGTCACATTGTGGGACGCCGCCCTCGAGGGCGGGGCGGCTCAGCCCGCCGACCTCGATGCGCGAGCCGACGCCGTTACGCCAGACGACCTGTCGGCGCTGATCTACACGTCCGGCACGACGGGGCAGCCAAAGGGCGTCCAGATGACGCACCGCAACCTGATGTCGAACGCGCACGCAGCGCACCAGCGGTACGACATCACCGAGGACGACGTCCACCTGTCCTTCCTGCCGCTCAGCCACGCCTTCGAGCGGACCTGTGGCTACGCGACGGTGCTCGCGGCCGGCGCCCAGATCGTCTACGCCGAGTCCGTCGACGCGATCGCCAAGAACTTGCCCGAGGTTCAACCCACCCTTGTCGTGGCCGTCCCGCGCCTGTTCGAGCGGATCTACACCACGATCCACAAGACCGTCGAGGCCGCGCCCGCTCCCAAGCGGCTCCTGTTCGCGTGGGCCAAAGACGTCGGCGGAGCCGCGGCCTTGAGCGCGAAAGAGGGGCGTACGATTGGACCTGTCCTCCGCGTCCAGAATGCGGTCGCCCAACGGCTCGTGTTCAAGTCGCTCCACGACAAGCTCGGCGGGCGCCTTCGGCTCGCCATCAGCGGCGGGGCCGCGCTCCCCACTGAGATCGGCGAATTTTTCGAGGCCGCCGGGATCCGCCTGATCGAGGGCTACGGGCTGAGCGAGACCGCGCCTGTCCTGGCCGCCAACCCCTACAACGCGCCGCGCTATGGGACCGTCGGGTGGGTCATGCCCGGCGTGACCGTCGCCATCCGCGACCTCGAGGACGGCACCACGATCGACGCCCTCGAGGGAGACGACTACCCGACCTCGAGGACGACCGTCGCCGGCGAGATCGTGGCCAAGGGTCCCAACGTCATGCCTGGCTACTGGCAGCGCCCCGGCGCGACGGACGCGGCCTTCGACGCCGACGGCTGGTTCCTGACCGGCGACGTCGGCCGGTTCGAGGATGGCTACTTGCGCATCACCGACCGCCTCAAGCACATGATCGTGTCGCGAGGCGGCAAGAACATCTACCCCGGCCCGCTCGAGGCCGAGCTGTCGTCGAGCCCGCTCGTCGACCAGATCATGGTCGTCGGCGAGGGCCGCGCGTTCCTGACAGCGCTCGTCGTCCCCGATCATGTGGCCGCCCAGATTGTGTCGGGATCGTCCGACCTCGAGGACGACGCGTTTCGCGCTCCGTTCGACGCGCTGCTGAAGGCCTACAACCGGGGTGCCCCCAGCCACGAGAAGGTGCGCGATCTCCGGTTCGTCCACGACCCGTTTACGGTCGAGAACGGCTTGCTCACGCCGACGATGAAGCTGAAGCGCCGCACCGTCGAGGACGCCTACTCCGCCTTGATCGAGCAGATGTACGACGACTAGGGAACGTCCTCGAGGCCGCCGCGACCTCGAGGGCGCGTTCGCTACGCCTCGCGACGCCGGAGCACCGATGCAAGCGCATCGAGACGGACCGGCTTGGGGAGGTAGCCGTCCATACCCGCGGCGAGGCACGCCTCCCGGTCGCTCCGCAGGGCGCGTGCCGTCAACGCGATCACGCGTGGCTGCTGGTCCTCCGGGAGCTCTCGGCGGAGCCTGCGCGTCGCCTCGAGGCCGTCCAGACGTGGCATCATGACGTCCATCAGCACGAAGTCATACGTGTGCTGCTGGAGCCGCTCGAGGACCTCGACGCCGTCCGAGGCGACATCGGCGCGGTAGCCGAGTTGCTGGAGCATCTGCAACGCGAGGGCCTGGTTGTCCGGCTCGTCCTCTGCGAGCAAGATCCGCGGCATGGTGCTGTCTTCCTCTTTGGGTGTGGGAGTCGCCGGGATGACGGCCTCCTGAACGCGCGTGCTGAGACCGCTGGACTCAGCCATCGGCGCGAGATTCGGGGCCGACTGGTAGTCGATCACGCGGCGCAGGAGGGAGTGGAGCGCAGACGACGAGATCGGCTTGAGGACGGTCGCTGCGACCAGGTCCGGCGCGTGCCGGGCCTGCTGCTCGGACGACAGGACCACGAGCGGGAGCTCCGAGGTCGTCTGGTAGGTCCGCATAGCCTCCGCCATCTCGAGCCCGTCGGTCTCCGGGAGCACCATGTCGAGGACGCCCACGTCGTACTTCTTGCCCTCGCGGATCCACCCGATGGCCTCGTCCGGCTCCGACGTGTGGTCGACCTCGAGGCCCCACCGCGTCAGTTGGTCCACGATGAGCGCCCTCCCGGCCTCGTTGTCGTCGACGACGAGCGCGCGGCGACCGGACAGCGACGTCGTCGCGTCGGAGATGACGACTCGGCCCGAGCCCCGGATCTGCTGGAGCGGGATCAGGACGCGGAACGTGCTCCCCTCCCCCGGGGTGCTCTCGGCCTCAACCGTGCCGCCCATCAGCTCGACGAACCGCCGCGTGATGGCCAAGCCCAGGCCCGTTCCTCCGTACGCCCTCGTCATCGACGCGTCGGCCTGAACGAACGCGTCGAACACGGACTCGAGCCGGTCGCGGTCGATGCCGATCCCCGTGTCTCTGACCTCGGCCCGCACCCAGACCG
>NZ_JBARYR010000172.1:0-1816 GCF_049648075.1 Rubrivirga sp.
CCGACTCTAGACGCCGTGCTGGATCGAGGACGCCGTGGCGCCGGTCGCCGTCACGGTGCCTACGGTCGGGATGAGCGCGTCGCCGATGACGGCCCCGTTCGACTCGATGACGCGGCGGTAGAAGTCGGCGCTGGCTTTGGGCGTCCGCTCCTGCGTCTCGAAGTCGACGTGGACCAGGCCGAACCGCTTGGCGTAGCCCAGCGCCCACTCGAAGTTGTCCATCAGCGACCACGCGAAGTAGCCGCGCACGTCGACGCCGGCCTCGAGGGCGTCGCGGACTGCGCCGATGTGATCGTGGAGGTACGCTTGCCGGAGCGGGTCGTCGACGCGCCCGCCGACCGGCTGCGGTGGGTCAGCGGCAGCCATGCCGTTCTCGGTGACGTACTGAGGCACGTCACCGTAGCGGTCGCGGAGCCAGATCATCAAGTCGCGAAAGGCGGGGGCGTAGACTTCCCAGCCCATCTCGGTGTACGGATGTCGCGGCTGCCGGACCCGCCGTGCGCGCTCAGGAAGGTCCGTTGGGTCGTCGACGCAAACGGCGCGCGTGTAGTAGTTGACGCCGAGAAAGTCCGGTGCCGTCTGGATCTCGTCGAGGTCGGCCGCCGCGAACGTGGGCCAGGCGTCGCCGAACACGTCTGCGAGTTCGTCGGGATAGCGGCCTCGGAAGATCGGGTCGAGGAAGATCCGATTCATGTAGGCGTCCGCCCTCGAGGTCGCGGCGACGTCCTCCGGCAGGTCGGTCGCGGACACCTTCGGCTCTAGGTTGACCGCGATCCCTACCTCGCGTGCGCCCTCGGCCCGGAGGGCCGCGGCTCCTCGTGCGTTGGCGAGGAGCAGATGGTGTGCGCAGAGCGGCCCCTCTGCGAGCACGCGGTGTCCCGGCGCGAGCCCTCCGCGGACGTAGCCGCCGTCCATGACCACCCAGGGCTCGTTGAGCGTGATCCATTTCGAGACGCGGTCGCCCAAGCGATCGTGAACGACGCGGGCATAATCGGCGAACCAGTCGGCGATGTCGCGGTTGAGCCACCCGCCGCGGTCGTCGAGGGCGGCCGGCAGGTCCCAGTGATAGAGCGTCAGCATCGGCTCGATCCCGGCCTCGGCGAGCCAGTCCACCAGGCGGTCATAGAAGTCGAGGCCGGCGTCGTTGACAGCCCCACATGTGCCCCCGGGCAACACACGTGCCCAGGCGACGCTGAAGCGGTAGGCCTCGAGGCCGAGCTCCGCCATCAGGCTGACGTCCTGGGGCATCCGGTGGTAGTGGTCGCAGGCTCGGTCGCCGGTCTCGCCGTTTGTCGTGCGACCCGGCGACTGGGAGAACCGGTGCCAGATGGACGGGCCAGCGCCGTCGGCGAGAGGAGAACCCTCGATCTGATAGGCTGACGTAGCGGCACCCCAGAGGAAAGCGTCGGGAAATCGAGACATGGTCGTATTCAGGGGCTTAATCGACCCGCTGAGATCGCTGACAGGGATGCCGGTCTTTGAGTATGAAGCTAGGCGATCAAAATTTGCAACTCTCGCGCTCTGGGTCCACTCCGAGCTCCAGGGTCGCCGCCTCGCCTAGAAGCGCCTCAGATCCGATCGAAGGAGTGCCATCGCCCGACGTCGACTAAGAGAATACCTGATGGTAACAGTCCGATCCTCGCGCGCGAGCTCTCAGAAGCCGCCTTTCAGGTGGTCCCCAACGGCTCTCCACTTTCAACTCTGGCTGAAACCGGTCTCGGAAAGCCACAGCCCGCGCGATCTCCTCTATTTTTGCCCGCCCCCCTTCGCGCGCATGACTCAGGACGCCCCGCTCCTCACTCCCGGACCGCTCCTG
>NZ_JBARYR010000173.1:0-4139 GCF_049648075.1 Rubrivirga sp.
CCGCTGACCCGCCGGTCCCGTTCGAGGACGCGGTGCCCGTCGTCGATCTCGAGGTCGAGCCTCGTGTGTCGCTCCCGCCTGTCGTCCTCGCTCCGCCCGCCGGGCCGATCCCGTCTCGCATGGGGCCGGTACCGGACGACGCCGCCGAGCTCGACCTCGACGTGGACCAGGACCGGACGCTGTGGCAACTCCACGGTCGTTACCTGCTGTCCCCAGTCCGGTCGGGGCTACTAGTCGTCGACCAGCGCGCGGCGCACGAGCGAATTTTGTACGAGCGCGCGCTGTCCGCCATGGCCGGCGGGATGGCCCCGAGCCAACAGCTGCTGTTCCCGTTCACCGTCGATCTGTCGCCCACGGACCGGGCGCTCTTGGACGAGATCTTGCCCGACCTGAAGGCGCTCGGGTTCGACATGGAGGCCCGCGACGGCAAGCCGGTCCTGGTCCGGGGCGTCCCCTCCGACGTGACGCTGGGCCACGAGCGGGACGTCCTCGACGACCTGCTGTCGCAGTACCGCCGCAACCGCACGGCCCTCACGCTCGACGCCCGGGAGAACCTGGCGCGGAGCCTCGCCTCGAGGTCGGCGATCCGCACCGGCCACGCCCTCGGTCCGACCGAGGCGAGAACTTTGGTCGACCAACTGTTCGCCTGCGAGGACCCGTTCTCCGACCCGGCCGGACGCCCCACGATGACGCGGATCTCGAGCGACGAGATCGACCGCCGCTTTCGGTCCTAGCGTGGCGTCGAGCTCTGCCAGGGCCGCCCTCGAGGTCGTGGACCGCGCTCTGGACGACCTCGGCATTGCTCGAGAAGAGGCCCTCGTGGCAGCTGTCAGCGGCGGCCTCGACTCGGTCTCGATGCTGCATCTGCTCGTCCAGCTCGGTCAGCGCGTCGTCGTGGCGACTGTCGATCACGGGCTGCGCGCGTCCTCGGGGGCGGACGCGGAGTGGGTGGAGCGCCTCGCCGTGTCCCTCGGCCTCGAGGTCGAGCGTCGGTCCGTCGTTGTGGGGGAGGGGAACGTTCAGGCTCAGGCCCGCCACGCCCGGTACGCCGCGCTCGCAGCCGTCGCGCGCCGGCATGGGTCGAGCGTCGTGGCGACCGCGCATACGGCGACCGACCAGGCAGAGACGGTTCTCATGGCGATGAGCAGGGGCGCCGGCTTGCGGGGTCTGGCGGGGATGCCGAAGGCTCGCGTCCTGGAGGACGGCATCCGGCTCGCTCGTCCGTTATTGCAAATCTCGCGATCCAGCCTCGAGGCCGAGGCATCCGCCAAGGGCTGGACCTGGCGCGTGGACCCGTCGAACGACTCCGATGGCTACCAGCGAAACCGCGTGCGCCAAACCGTTCTGCCAGCCTTGCGAAGCGAGGGAGGAGAGGGGACGGACCTTCGAATCGCGGTGTCCGCAGAATCGGCCCGGTCCGCCCTCGAGGCCTTGCGGGACGGCTTCGAGGACGCGTTCGACGGATCGGTCCTGCACATCGAGTCTGCCGACGCCCAGGCTCGAATCTGGATCATGGACGCTATCGCCGCCGTGCGACCTCGTACCGTTCAGACGCGGGCGCTCGTCGACCGAATCGCAAACCTGGCGGAGGCCGATGTCGGGCAACGGGTCGCAAGTAGTGGCGTTGTGGTTTGGAAAGAGCACGGTGGACTCCGCTTCGAGAGATCGAGTCAACAACTCGGCCTCGAGGGCGGGCTGGTCGTCGAGCCGCTCGATACCGTGCCGTCTGAGTACGGCGCCAGTCCACTGACGGAGGTCGTCGACGCGGACCGCGTCCGCGACCTCGAGGTGCGCGCGTGGCGAGAAGGGGATCGCATGTTCCCGATCGGCCTCGAGGGCTCGAAGCTGGTCTCTGACCTGCTGCGTGAGCGGGGCGTCGCTCGTGCGCGTCGCCCAGCCGTGCCCGTTGTCAGCCTCGAGGGGGAGATCGTGTGGGTCGTCGGGCACCGGCTTGGCCGGTCGGTCGCGATCACCCCGGCGACGACTCGCGCCGAGCGGTGGACCTGGAGCCGCCCGGCAGGCTAGCTTCGAGTCCGACCCCGATCCTCTCTGATGCCCGAGACCATCGCCGCCCCTGACCACGTCACCTGCCGCGGCGAGCGGTTTAAGATCCTGATCTCGGAGGAAGAGATCGACGCGAGGGTTCGAGCTCTCGGGGCTCAGATCGGAGAGGACTACGCAGACGTCGAGCACCCGCCCATCTTGATCGGCGTCTTGAACGGCGCGTTCATGTTCCTCGCCGACCTGATGCGGGCGATCACGGTCGACTCCGAGGTCGACTTCTACAAGCTCTCGAGCTACGGCGCGAGCAAGGTCTCGAGCGGTGCCGTGACAGAGCTCAAGGAGGTCGACGCCGCCCTCGAGGGCCGTCACGTCATCGTGGTCGAGGACATCGTCGACACGGGCCTCTCGATGGACTACGTGCTCAAGAAAATCGCGGCCCAAAAGCCGGCGTCCCTCAAGGCTGCGACGCTGTTGCGGAAGCCCGACGCAGCCAAGGTCGACGTCGAGGTCGACTACATCGCGTTCGACATCGAGGACGCGTTCGTGATCGGCTACGGGCTCGACTACGGTCAGCTCGCGCGCAACCTGCGCGCCATCTACGTCCTCGACGCCGACGGCTAGCGACCTCGAGGACACACGCGCTACCGCGACGCGATCATCGGCGTGCGGTCCTGGAGCGGGGTTCTCGACGCTGCCACATCCAGCAAGAACTCCGCGACGTCAGACCGCCGGGTGGTGGTGAGTAGCCCGTAGCGCTGGATCCCGATCGTCGATCCGCTCGGACGGCCCGGGGTGAGTGTGGTGGGACGAAGGGCCATCCAGTCGAGGTCGCTCTCGCTAAACGCACGCTCCATCGCCGCGAGGTCGAGGTATGCGGCGTTCACGTTGCTGTTGCAGATCATCCAGCGAATCATCGGGTGGACGTCCTCGATGCTGTCGCGGACTCCCGCGGCGCTGATCGCCAGCACCCTCGATACGCCAGCCTCAGACGCGACCCGGGCGAGGTTTTCTGCGACCCGCTTCATGAGATCAGGCGGGGAAGCGAGAGGGGACCATGGGTTGAGCGGGTTTTTCCGCTTGATGCCGAGCGCTGAGATCACGACGTCTCGGCCCTCCATCACCCGCTCGAGCGTTCCGTCCTCGAGGACGAGGCCACGTGCGACCTCGACGCCATCAGGCGGATCGAAACGCGTCGTCGGTCGAACCAAGGCCCGCACATCGTGCCCTCGCTCGATCGCGAGCCGGGTGATCCACTGCCCACACCCACCCGACGCCCCGAGGATCAGGAGCCGCACGGGTGCAGAAGGATCACTGTCCACCGTGCGCCTACAACTCGAAGCGGACGACGACCTGGGACCGCAGGCCGGTCGGGATGCCGTCGACCACGGGCGGGTCGAACCGCATCTCGCGGACGATCTCTTCGGCGAGCGCGTCCAGGCCGCCCCCGAGAGGAGTTGGGACCGCCGTGCGGACGACGCGTCCGTTGCGGTCGGCCTGGAACAGGACCAGCACGTCGCCCTCGATGCGGCCGACCGTGGCCCAGCGCGGGTACTGCGCCTCGTCGAGGCGGCGGCGGATCACGTCGGGGTTTTCGAGACGGGCAAAGTCGAACCCGGGCAGAAAGGCCATGGAGCCCTCGGGGCCAGCCTCACGGATCGTCGTGCCGCCAGGCGGCGTGGGGACACCCGGAGCCATGCCCTCGGGTCGGCCTGCGAGTGCGGTCGCGAGACGATCACGCTCGGCGACGAGTGCAGCGCGTTCTGCGATCAAGGCCTCCCGGTCGGCCTGAGCAGCCGAGAGCTCGGCTAGCAAATCTTGCCGGTTCGCCAAGAGGCCGGCGTCCACGGACGACTCTCGGACGGACGCCTCGAGGGCGGCACGTTCGGCAGCGAGAGCTGCGCGGTCGGCCTCGAGGAGGCGCCGGTCCCGGTCGAGGGCGACCCTCTCAGCGGACACGTCGAGGCCGGTGCCTGCCCGGGCGTCCGCGAGATCGACGCGGAGCTGGTCGGCGGTGGCTACGGCGGCGTCACGGTCGAGGGTGGCCCGATCGCGCTGGGCGTACGCGTCGTTGCGGTCCGCGACCGCTTGGTCACGCGCGACGAACGCGCTGGCGAGCTGCGTGCGCAGGGACGCGA
>NZ_JBARYR010000174.1:0-6921 GCF_049648075.1 Rubrivirga sp.
GCCCTCGATCCCGCACGCCGACGGCTGGCGCATCCAGGGCTGCGCGGTCAACGGCCCCGCCCTCGACGCCCGCGGCGACACGGTCGCACTCGCGTGGTACACCGAGGCCGACGGCGACGCCCGCGTCCAGCTCTCGACCTCGACGGACGGCGGCGCATCGTGGTCCGATCCCGTCCGCGTGGACCTCGGCGAGCCCATCGGTCGCGTCGATGTGGCCGTCCTCGAAGATGGAGGCGTCGCCGTCGTCTGGCTCGAGGGCGCAGGCCCCGACCAGGCCGACGTGATGGTGCGCCGCATCGAGGACGTGCCGAAGTACCACACCTCCGTCGCGACCGTCGACGCGGGCCGGTCGAGCGGCATCCCCCAGATCGTCGCGGCCGGCGACCAAGCCCTCGTCGCCTGGACCGACGCCGACGAGGGCGTCCGGGCGTCCCTCGTCTCGCTGTGACCGTTGAGCCCGGACCCGCGGTCCTGTGGCTCGGTCTAGGCGTGGTCTTGGCCATCCCGTACATCCTAGCCGGCCGCCGCCTCGGGGACGGCGGCACCCGGTGGTGGATGCTCGGCCTGATCGTCGCGGCGCTCGTCTACGTCGGGTTCGCCGTCGCGAGATCAGCGCCTCCGATGGCGATCGCCTTCGAGGCCGGGGGCGTGTTTCTCTACGGCGCGATCGCGGCGAACGGGCTGCGCGGCGACGTACGCTGGATCGGGGCGGCGTGGCTCCTCCACCCGGTGTGGGACATCGGTCTGCACCACCCTGGCGGCTTCGCCTACGCACCGACCGAGTACGTCCTCCTGTGCTCCACCTTCGACGTCGTGGTCGGGGTGTACCTGCTCTTGGGCTCGATGGGAGCCGTCCTCGAGGACACGCGTTCGTAGTCGAAACCGACCCCAGACCGATGTTCAACTTGATGCCCGACCGCCACGCTGAGACCCTTGAGATCGAGGGCATGTCGTGCGACCACTGCGTTTCGGCGGTCCAGTCCGCCCTCGAGGGCGTGTCCGGCGCGGCCGTTCAAACGGTCGAGATCGGCCGAGCGACCGTCGATGCCGGACCGGAGGCCACGCGCGAGCTCCTGGTCGCGGCCGTCGAGGACGCCGGCTTCACCGTCACCGGGGGTCAGAGCGAGCCCGCCCCGCAGTAGGTTCCTCCATGTCCGACTCCAAAAAGCCGAAGGCCGGCGGCCTCCTCGACCTCTCGACTGGTCCCGCGCCTCCGCCGCCCGCCCCCACGCCGCGCGCTCCGGTCACGCCGGACCCCGACGTCAAGGCCGGCAAGACGCTCAACCTGTCGACGGGCAAGCCGGCACGCCGGGCGCCGAAGCCGACCAAGGAGATGCTGGGCGGCGGCGGCGTGGTCGTGCGGGAAACGCTCGACCTGTCCACCAAGCGGGCCGAACCGACGGAGCCCGCTGCGCCGGAGCCGTCCTCGAGGGCGCACTCCTCGAGGACGGACAATCGAGGTGGCGGCAACCGCTCGGGCGGCAAGCGGAACGACGGCCGTCATCGAGGCGGCACGCGGGACAACCGAAGTGGCCGAGACGACGGCGGACGCGGGAAAGCGCCGGCCGCGTCGTCGGAGTCCCTGGCCGATCTCCTCTCGCCCGAGATGCTCGCCAAGCTGCGCGGCGGCTGACGGCCTCGAGGACGAGCCGGGTTTCCTCGTTCCGCGCTCGGCTACAGCACGAGGGTCGCACCAGCGAGCCCGATCATGCCTCGCCGTCACTGAGGCGGGAACGGGTCGGACCACTTCGGGTCCGTCGTGATCGTGGTGTCGGTTAACGTTCGCAAGAACGCCACGAGGTCGGCCCGTTCGTCGTCGCTGAACGACGGACGGATCGGAACCCCGCCTCGGCGCAGGCGAGAGGCCAGGCTGGGGCTGATCTGGACGCCCGTGCTGTAGTGATCGACCACCTCCTCCAAGGTCTCGAACCGGCCGTCGTGCATGTAGGGCGCCGTGAGCTCGATGTTGCGGAGCGATACGGTCTTGAAGATGCCCGGGACCCGACGGCTCGTCCCAGGATCTGCGAACGTCGAATCGAGGCCGTTGTTGGTGCCCGCCCGCCCTGTAAACATGTCGCCGGAGTGGCACTGCTCGCAACGTCCCGGCCCGAAGAACAGCTCGAGCCCGCGGTTCTCTTGGTCCGTCAACCCGGCCAGCGGCCGGCCGAACAACTCCTCTTGTGCCTCACGCGCGGCGTCATATCGGGAGTTGGACGCCACGATGGAGCGGACGAACTGGGACAGAGCGCGTGCGACTCGGTCGCTGGTGACGTCCGGCGTGCCGAAGGCGTCGGCGAACAAGGCGGGATAGAATGTCGTGGCCTCGAGCCGGGCCGTGAGGTCGTCGAGGGTCATCCCCATCTCGATCGGGTCCTGGATCGGCTCCAACGTCAGGGCCTCGAGCGTGGGGGCGCGGCGGTCCCAGAAGAACCGGCGGGTCCGGTCGTAGCGAGCGAAGGCCAGCGCCATCGAGTTGCGGTCGGTGTGCTCGCCTTCGAACCCGACGCTGAGAGGCCGGGGATCGGAGAAGCCGTGCTCCTGTCGGTGGCACGAAGCGCACGACACGGTCGCGTTCCGGGACAGCCGGACGTCGTAGAACAGGACGCGCCCCAGCGTCGCGCCCGCGTCGGTGATCGGGTTGTCGTCGGGCGTGTTGTCCCAGCGCAGAACGGAGCTGTGCTGAAGGTGGCCCGGAAGTGCGATGCCGTCGTAGTCGTAGGGCGTCGCGGGCAGGACCGGTGTATCGCCCAGTTGAACGGCGAAGGTGGCCCCGATGGCGACCACGGAGAACACAGCGAGCGCCGCGGGACGGAACCAAGAGGGCTGCGCAGTCAGCATGTCGGACGGTGGAAATGCAGTGGAATCAGTCTACAACGCCCGACCTCCGCACCGCAGGGGGTGACGTCGCCTCCTGTAGCGTCGTGGAACCGACAAGTGTTGCAGTCGACGATCTCCGGTCCTACGGAGCCGCCCTCGAGGGCGGAGGTAGCGGCCTCAGGGTCGGACCCGCAAAGCGGGAAGCTGTCCGGTGAAAGACGGAGTGACGGCCGCCCTCGAGGGCGCTACTTCTCCTTGCGCCAGAACGAGCGGACGCGCGCCTCGATCTCGGCCATCCCCGGCAGCGCGATCCCACGCCGCAGCGCCTCCCGCACCAGGATCGACCGGAGCGTCTGGTCCGCGACCGGAAGCGGGTACAGCGTCGACCAGATAGCCTCGAGGACGGGCTTAGACACGACGGCTACTGCGCCCAAGCGGAACGCGACGAAGCCGCCCAGCCCAGCCCACACCTGGGCCATCTGGCCGGACGACGCGAACGCGCTCAGCATGCCGATGTAGAGCAGCCCTTGGAACGCCGGGTTCTCCAGGACATACAGCAGCTTCGCCACGCGCGGCGTCGCGATCCCCGGCGCCGCCGCGGCCCACAGCGCGAACAGCAGGACGGACACGCCCAAGGCGCCCCACCACGGCATCACGAGCAACAGAAACGGCAGCGCGAGAACGGCTGCCGTCTGGGGCGCACGACGCCACGCGCCCGCCCGGCGCAGCACGTCGCCCAAGCCTGCGACCTCGAGGACGGGACCGGCGTACTCCACCAACAGCGGCTCCGTCGTGTGGTAGTGCGTCCCGTCGGCGGCCAGGATGCCGGCGGGCGTGTCGACGTAGAACGGGGCGTCGCTCTTGGGACGCGACCAGGGCCAGGTCATGGGATCTCGGCGGGGACGGTGCGGCGCTGGCCCTCGGACCCGAGGTCGAGCGTGTCGCCGGGCGCGACGACGAACCGGAAGCGGACGGCCTCGAGGTCGACGCCGGCGGCCTCGAGGGGCGCGGACAGGACGCGACGCAGCGCGCGAGCGGAGTTGATGCGGGGCTGATCCGACGTTGCGAGGTGCTCTTCGGCCTGCTCACGGAGGGCCGGGCGGACGCGGCGCAGCGTCTGCTGAACGGTCCGCTCGGTCTGGCTCGGCGTCAGGCGCGCCTGCCCCGACAGGTCGATGTCGACCTCGGCCTGCTCCAGCTCGGGCTCGACCGAGAACACGGACAGCGGCGGCAGCACGACCTCGACGAGGCCGTCCTCCTGGAACCGGATCGCGTCGGCGTCGAAGTCGTCGAGGGAGAAGCCGTACGTCATCGAGGCCGGCACGCGCAGCGACACTTGGGACCGGCCCGTCTCGATGTCCAACAGGCGGATCCGCCAGCGCCGCGCCGTCGAACCCGACAGCGTCGAGCTTAGCCGCCCGGTCACGACGAACCCCTCCGCGGCCTCGGACTCGATCTGGGTCGCCACCAGAGACCGGACCTCGTCCTCGCTGAGCGCTCCCGCCGAGGTCAGCATGCCGACGCCGACCACCGCGAGCCCGCCCAAGACGGCACCCACGAGGGCCGCAAGACGCCAGCGACCGGAGCGAGGAGTGTCAGACATGTCCCGGGTACGACCTCGAGGGCGTGGAGATTCGAGACCGGCACGACTCGACCTCGAGGTCGCTCGCGACGTCCCCCTTGTCGCGTGAGGAGGACCGGGGGTGTCTCTTCGTCCTCGAGGACGCTACCCCGCGAGCAGCACCAGCGCCGCGGCGGCCAGGCCGAGCCCGGCCAGGTTGGCCCTCGACAAGGGCTCCTTCCACACCACGCGACCGAGCAGCGCCGCGCCCAGCACGATCGCGACGCTGTTGGCCGGGAACGCGACCGTGCCCTCGATCTCCTCGAGGGCGCGGAGCAGGAACTCGGCCGATCCGTAGTTGACCAGCCCCAGCCCGATCCCCCACACCCACGCCTGGGCGCTCGGCCATCGGCCCGTCCGAAGGCCCGTCACCCCGACGGCGATCGCGCCGACGAGGAACGCGACGCCGAACACGAAGAGGAGGAACGTCGAGATGGGGACGCCGCTGCCGGCGAACTCCTCCTGAAACACCTTCATGTTGATGTCGACCGCGCCGCCGGTCAGGAACAGGAGCGCGAGCAGACCGACGATCCGTCGCGGACGGCCGGCAGGTCCGGTGTTCTCGTCCTTGAGAGCCTGCCCCGGACTCGATCCAGGGTCGGGCGGGCCGAGTTTGCCGGGCGGCTCGGCAGAGGGCTGGGCGACCAGGAAGAACGCGACGCCCGCGATCACGAGCCCGACGACTTGCCACAGCGTCGGCGCCTCGCTCCAGATCGCCCACGACGCGAGAAACGGGACCACGACGGACAGCCGCATCACACCCGCCGCCAGTCCGATCCCGGCTTCGCGGATCGCGAGCGAGAAGAGCCAGAATCCCGCGATGAACAGGACGCCCTGCCCCACACCCAGGGCCACCAGTCCACTCGTGAGCGGACCGGCCGGCTCGACGCCCTGCAACACGACCGCTAAGAGGGCCGCCGCGAGGTAGTTGACCGTCAGGAGCGCCGTCCGGTCCAGGTCACGGAGCTCGGCCACCTTGAACACGACGGCGATCGCGAGGCTGCACGCGACGGCGAGGGCGAGAAAGAGCATGGGCGAAGAATCAACCTCGAGGTCGGAGAACCAAGACCCAGGCTAGGGCCGGCCTCGAGGACGGGCCTCGAGGGTTCGACGGATTCTCGTGCGTCTGCGGCCCGTTTATAACGCCACCTAGCGGTCGTCTACGTCGGGCGCGACGGACGCCGGGCGCTGGATGAAGTAGCCGACCCGAGACGGCTGCAGCGTCACATCGCGCACGTCCAAGCCGGCGGGCCACTTCGCGGAGACCGGGACCTGGCCGTCGGTCGTGTCTCGCTCGATGTCGAAAAAGTCCACGACGGCGTAGAACCCCGGTGTCGTGAGCGCCAGGTCGTAGACGGCGCCCTCGAGCGGCGTTCGGTAGACGGCCAGCACCTCGTCCGGCTCGAACCGGACGCCGGCGACGCCGGGCGGCAAGTTCTCGACCCGGATGTCGAGGCGGCGACGCCCCTCGGTGAACTCGCCCACATCGACGCGGACGCGCGTGCCGTCGACGGCGGGCCTCAGCAGGCCGCCGAACGTGTCGGCGAGCGCCACGATCTGGGTCGTGCTCTGGTCCAGGTCCTCGAGGTCGAGGACGTCCGTGGGCCAGTCATCGAGGACGGCGAGCAGCGACTGGGCGCCCGTCACTTCGACGGTGTCCGGGGACAACGTCGGCGGGCCGATCAGGTCGTGCGAGGTCTGCGTCTGGATGTTCTGGCGCAGCCGGATCGGCAGGCGACGGCGCGTCCGCGTGTCGAGGGCGAGCTCGATGATCGCCGGCTGGACGGACTGGACCTGGACCCCGGCCGGCAACCCCGCCTCTCGGAGCGAGGCCGCCAGGTCGACGGTCGACCGCTCGGCCTCGACGCGGATCGTGGGCGGGTTGCGGGTGAACGTCAGCAGCGTCCAGCCGTCCCCGGCCAGGGTCACGGTCACGTCCTCGGGCGGCGACTCGCGCAGGGCCGTCCCGGGAGGCGTCTGGACGATCTCGATCGGCACGCGCAGCGTGACCGGGTACGTCTCGCGCATGCTAAAGCTGAACCACATCACCGACGCCACGACGAGCGACAGCACCATCGCGAGCCCTCGCTGCGACGGCGGCTCTTCCAGACCGTCCTCGGGCACGTCCTGCGACGGGAGCATCGCGCGGATCCGGTCGCGCACGCCCAAGCGCTCCCAACGAGACGGAGCGGGATTCGTCACGACCGGCGGTCGTCCCGACGCAGGAAGGCGATCAGTTCGTCCTTCGTGGCCTTCGAGATGGTCCGGCCGCTAAAGTCGTCGTCGTCGCGGTCGCGCGCCATCGTGCGCAGCTCGCGGACGGTGTGGTCGGAGTACTCGTTGGCTGCGCCGGCCTCACGGCTCTCGAGGTCGCCGTCCTCGAGGACGGGCGGCGCCGACGCGACGACGCTCGCGACGTCATCGAGGGCGTCCGGGTCGACGCCCACGATCCGGCTCCACACGCTCGGGTCCGGGCTCGGGAT
>NZ_JBARYR010000175.1:0-6650 GCF_049648075.1 Rubrivirga sp.
AGCCCGAACCGCCGAGCTCCGCTCGCGTCGCCTATGTCGAGGCCGCGCCGGCCTCGCCCGCCCTCGAGCCTGCACCGGAGGGCGACTTCGATGATGCCGCCGGCATCGTCCTCGAGGACGTCTCGGATCCCGACCTCGATGAGGACCTCTCGTTCGACGACGTCGAGGTGGGAGAGACCGACTTCTCGTCGTTCGAGACGGAACTGGACGAGGCCCTCGTCGAGGACGAGACCCCGGAGAGGGGGACAGCAGACGTTCTCGTTGACGACGGACCCATCGAGGACGAGGTCACGCAGGAACCCGGCGCTCCTGCCTCCGACGCCGACGACCTCGACTCGCTCATCGCCCAGCTCGACGAGGCCCCCCGCATCCGCCCGGACCCGACCTACGACGGCCCCGAGGTGTCCCTCGATACGCCCGAGGTGGACGACCTCGCGTCGGAGACGCTGGCCAAGATCTACGCCGCTCAGCACCAGTACGTCGAGGCCGCGGTGATCTACGAGAAGCTCGCCGCGAGACAGCCGGATCAAGCGGACGAGCTTTTGGACCGCGCGGCTGAACTCCGCCGCCGAGGCTAGCCCGTGCATCCCGTCGAACGGCTCCTCCGGCCGGGTCCCCGCGTCGTCGCGGGACTCATGAGCGGGACGTCGCTCGACGGCGTCGACGCGGCCGTCGTGCGGCTCGAAGGGACTGCGACCGACCTCGAGGTCGAGACGTTGGGGTTCGTCAGCGAGCGGTACGACGCGCCGCTCCACGACGCCATCGCGGCGTGCGTCGAGACGGCGACCTCCGACGTGCGGATGGTGAGCCAGCTCCACGCGCGGCTCGGGCACCACTTCGCCGGTGCGGCCCTGGCCGCCCTCGAGGACGCGGGGCTCACCCCGGCCGACCTCGACCTCGTCGGGAGCCACGGGCAGACCGTCCACCACGTCCCTCGCGCCGAGGAGATCGCCGAGGTACCGACGCGTTCGACGTTGCAGATCGGCTGCCCGGCCACGATCGCGACGACGCTGGGCGTCCCCGTCGTCGCCGACTTCCGCTCGGCGGACTTGGCGCTCGGCGGCCAGGCCGCGCCGCTCGCGCCCTACATCGACGGCGCGCTGTTCTCGCACCCGTCCGAGACGCGCGTGCTCCTCAACCTGGGAGGCATCGCCAACCTGACCGTCTTGCCACCCGGATCCCCGCCGGCCGCCGCGTTCGACACCGGCCCGGCCAACATGGTCATCGACGCGCTCGCGCTCCGCTTGACCGGTCGGGGCTACGACCTCGACGGCGCCCTCGCCGCGACAGGCACGCCCGACCAAGCCGTCCTCGAGGACGTGCTGACGGCTCCGTTCTTCGTCCAGCCTCCGCCCAAGTCGACGGGCCGCGAGGACTTCGGGACGCCGTTCGTGGACTGGCTGGTCGGCCGGGGACCGTCGAGCCCTGTCGACCTGCTCGCGACAGCCACAGCTTTCACGGCCCGCTCCGTCGCGGACGCGGTCTCCCGCTTCGTGGACCCGACCCCGGACCGCGTGATCGCGAGCGGCGGCGGCGTCCACAACCCGACCCTCATGCGGATGCTGGCCGACGCCCTCGACCCGGTCCCTCTCGAGACGACGGCGGCCTACGGTCTCGACCCGGACGCGAAGGAGTCCGTCCTGTTCGCGATTCTGGCGCACGAGTGGGCGAACGGCGTCCGCACAGGTCTCCCTGCGGTCACCGGAGCAAGTCGGGCCGCCTTCCAGGGCTCGCTGACGCTGCCGTAGAGGGGGGCACGCCTTCGAAGTCGTGGAGTCCTACCTCTGGTCGACTTCGAGGCCGTCTCGTCGCCCCTGTGAACCCCGTCCACGGTGTCCGACGAACCGTGTCGGTCTCTCACCATTGGCCCCATGTTCCAGCAGGACTTCCTCATCCGCCAGGCCCAACAGCTCGCGGCCGTGCTGGCCCAGGTCCTATTCCGCAAACGGACCGGCGAGGTCGAGCAGGCTCAGTCCGTCCTCGAGGCCGAGATCGCCCGCGTGTTCGGCACCGACCTCGAGGGCGTCCGCGGGCTCGACCGCCGTCGTCTGAGAGAGCTCTGTACGTCCGGCGAGCGGCTGGCTGGCGAGGTGGGCGTCGCCGTTGCTGCGCTGCTCTCAGAGGACGAGGGCGCCGAGGGGCGCCGGCGGGCGCTGTGGCTCTACGAGATCGCCCTCGAGGCCGGAGACGCGGTCCCGTTCGACGTCCACGACCGGATCGACGCCCTCCGCGTATCGCTCGCGTGACGCGCCCTCGAGGCCGTGACCTCGAGGGCGGTAGCGGCGGCCCAGGTCGAAACGCTCACCCTCGCCATGCGCTTGTGTCTCGTCCTCGCCGCCCTCGTCCTGTCTGGCTGCGCGACCGACCGCGCGCTTAGCCGCGTGGCCGAACGGTCCGCGCCGCCGTCCGACCGGACCTTCGACCTCCCTGCCGGCTACGACGTCCTCGACATCGAGTACGCGACCGCGCTCGTGGCTCTCGACGACGACCCGGACCCGTGGGACGTTCGCGAGCGAACGACGGTCCAGGTCTTCGCCCTCCACCGGGCGACGGGTGCCGAGACGTTGTTCGTTTACGACCTCGCGCTCGACGGCGCGTCCCCGACGGCGGTCGTCCGGTTTCGGCGCGTGCCCGAAGGCCCGCCGTCGCAGCCAGCCGGCAACTGAGGCGTCGGCCTCGAGGACGACCGCAAAGACGACGCGGAGGCGGAGCCCGCCCGGCCTCGATAGGTTGGCCCAGACGCCCTCGATGCAATGACCGACGACACACCCGCCGCCCTCCCGTTTCCGCCCGTCGCCGACGTCGGCGAGTTCGGGCTCATCGATCGCCTCGAGGCCATCCTGGGCGATGCCTCCAAGGGAGAGGACGTCGTCGTCGGGATGGGCGACGACGCGGCGGTCTACCGCGTCGGCGGGGCCGGATCCGACGGGCCGAGCCGCGTCCACGTCGTCACGACCGACGCGCTCGTCGAGGGCGTCCACTTCGACCGGACCTACGTGCCGCTGCGGGCGCTCGGGTGGAAGGCCATCGCGGCGTCGGTGAGCGACATCGCGGCCATGAACGCGCGGCCGCTCTACGCGACCGTCGCCTTGGGCCTGCCCAACAACCTGTCCGTCGAGGGCGCCGAGGCGTTGTACACCGGCATGGCCCAGGCGTGCGAGCGCTACGGCCTGTCCATTATCGGTGGCGACGTGACGGCCTCGGCGCGGTTGATGCTGAGCGTCACGGTCGTGGGCCACGCCCTCGAGGACGAGATCGTGACGCGGTCCGGCGCCCAGCCGGGCGACTTGTTGTGCGTCACCGGCGACCTCGGAGGCGCCGCGGCCGGCCTGCGCGTGTTGATGGCGGGCAAGGACGCCCTCGAGGACGATGACGACCCGCTCGACCTGCGCGAGTTCGCCGCTGTCGTCGAGCGGCAGTTGATGCCGCAGGCCCGCCTGGACCGTGTCGAGACGTGGGCCGACGCCGGCGTCCGCCCGACGTCCTTGATCGACATCTCAGACGGCCTGGCGTCCGAGGCGCATCACCTGTCCCAGGCCGGGACCGTCGGCTTGGTCCTCGATGGCGGCTTGCTGCCCGTCCACGTCCAGACGGCGCTGGTGGCCCAGCGCTTCGAAGAACGTGCCGAGGCGTTCGTGCTCTACGGCGGCGAGGACTACGAACTGCTGTTCACGATGGCCGAGTCCGACGCCCCGAAGCTGGCGCCGGACACCTACGCGGTCGTCGGGCAGGTCGTAGAACCGGACGAGGGCGTGGTGCTACGCCTGCCGGACGGCAACCGCGTGCCGCTCCAGGCCAGCGGCTACAAGCATTACTAGCGCTTTCAAGAGGGCGCCTCGAGGCCGACTGCCACAAACGCGCCGACCGGGCGTAGCGGCCATTCCCCGCCCTCGAGGACGTGACGCTCGCCCGTGCCCTGATGTGGATCTCCGCGCTCGGCCTCCTGGTCGCAGCGGTGGGACTTTGGCCCCACCTCCCCGACCGCATCCCCGTCCACTTCGGCCTCGACGGCGAGCCGGACCAGTGGGCCGAACGGTTCCTGCTGGCGTGGCTGACTCTCCCGCTCGTGGGCGTCGCGCTCGCCGTCGTCCTTGAGGCGGTCGCGACCTGGGCCGTGCGGCACCCGGACCGCCAGACCGTCAACGTGCTGAGTCAGCGGGCGCTGATGGAGCTCCCCGTCGAGCGCCGCGTGCCCGTCCTCGAGCGCGTCGCGTCGATGCTGTATTGGACGGGCGCCGTCTCTCTCGTCGCGTTAGCCGCGATCCAGGTCGGCACATGGGAGGCGGCAACAGGTGAGGACGGGCCGGGGTGGGTCCTAGCCGGCACGCTCGGAGTGGCGGCCGGCTCTCTTGGCATCCTCGTCTGGGGTCTTGCCCGCATCGAGGGCGAGATCAAGCGGCAACGTGAGGCCACCCTCGAGGCCGACGAGTAGGCTCGGCCTCGAGGGTGGCCTCACGCCACGTCCTTGTACGCCATGCCCCACCTCTGCATCGCCTCGAGGGCGGGCACGAGCCGCCGGCCTTCGTCGGTCAACGCGTACTCGGTCTTCGGGGGGACGACGGGGTAGACGGTCCTCGAAATAAGCCCGTCGGCCTCGAGGTCGCGGAGGCGCTGAGACAGCATCTTGTGCGAGACGCCGGTCAGGCGGCGGCGGAGCTCGGAGTAGCGCAACGTGTCGGTGCGCAGGTGCCACACGACCAACGCCGCCCATTTCGAGCCGACCGTGCTGAGGGAAAGTTCGACCGGGCATGAGAACGAGCGGTCGCCGAGGGTGAACGTCGCCATTTCTAACCGGTTGGTGAGCCCCTCACCATCGCGTGCGTTCTTGACGGGGAGGAGTGGGGCTCCCATTCTACAGCGACAAACAACCCAATGGACGAATGAGCACGCACATCTTGATGGTCGTCTCGAACCCCTCGACCTCGACGACGGTCGGCGGCCCCGTCGGGTTCTGGGCCTCCGAGCTCGTCCACCCGTACGACGCCTTCGTCCAGCGCGGATACGACGTCACCGTCGCCAGCCCGGACGGCGGGCGGGTCGAGCTCGACGCGTTGAGCGACCCGAATGACGCGAGCGGCTACTCCGTCAGCGACACGCTGTCCAAGACCTACCTCGATCGCCCCGACTTCCGCGCGCTTCTGGCCGATACGCCCGCGCTCGCGGGCCTCGCCCTCGAGGACTACGATGCCGTCGTGATCTGCGGTGGCCAGGCGCCGATGTTCACCTTCCAGGCCGCCACCGACGTCCACGCCGCGATCCGCCAGTTCTACGACGCCGACAAGCCGACGGCCGCGCTGTGCCACGGCACGTCAGCGCTCCTCTACGTCCGCAACGACGACGGCACGCCGTTCCTCGAGGGCAAGACGATCACCGGCTTTGCCAACGCCGAAGAGGACCAGGCCGACGCGATAGTGGGGCAGACCGTGATGCCGTTCCGCATCGAGGACGAGGCCGTCAAGCAGGGCGCCACGTTCGAGACGGCGGACCCGTGGGCGCCGTTCGCGGTTCACGATCGCCACCTGATCACCGGCCAGCAGCAGAACTCGGGCGCCGAGACCGCTCGTCTGGTGATCGCCGCCCTCGAGGGCTGACACCCATGACCATCGCCATATTGGGGACCGGCCGCGTCGGCTCGGCGCTCGGGACCGCGTTCGCCGCGGTCGGCCACGACATCGTCTACGGCTCGCGCGATCCCGACCGCGACGACGTCCGCCAGCTCGTCGCGTCGACGGGCCCCGGCGCCCGCGCGGTCCTGCCTGCGGAGGCCGTCCTCGAGGCCGAGGTCGTCGTCGTGGCGACGCCGTGGGAGGCGACCGAGTCAGTTGTGACCGGTCTCGACCTCGAGGGCCGAGTCGTCCTCGACGCGACGAACCCGCTGTCGTTTCCAGACCTCGAGGTCGTCGTCGGTACGTCGGCGGGGGAGTTGGTCCAGTCGTGGGCGCCGGGTGCCCACGTGGTGAAGGCGTTCAGTTCCGTCGGCGCAGACGTGATGGCGGACACGCAGTTTGGCGAGGTCCGGCCCGTGATGTTCGTCGCTGGAAATGACGACGAAGCCAAGCAGACGGCGATGGGCCTCGCGACCTCGATCGGGTTCGAGAGCCACGACGCGGGTGGGATCGAGCGCTCGAGGGCGCTGGAGCAGATGGCCGTGCTGTGGATCGCCCACGCGATGCAGACGGGGCGGGAGATGGCGTTCGGGGTGCTGCGGCGATAGGTGTTCGTCCTCGACGGGCTGCAACGGATCTATCATCGGGCTCCTCCTCGCGCGCCCATGGCCCTCCGTCAGCAGATCGTCTCCGGCTTCGCTGTCCTGCTCCTGCCGCTCGCCATCGTGGCCCTGGTCGCGCTCTCGACCATCTCGTCGCTGGGCGGCGCCGTCGACGCCGTCTTGGCCGACAACGAGCGGAGCCTCGAGGCCGTCGCCGACATGGACGGCGCGCTCGAGCGGTTGGACAGCGCGGCCCTCCTGACGCTCCTCGACCGTGACGCCGAGGCGAGCCGCATCGCGACCGCGGCCCAGGCCGAGTTCCGCCGCGCCCTCGAGGTCGCCGCCGGCAACCTGACCATCGAGGGCGAGGGCCAGATCGTGTCCGACCTCGAGGGCGCCTTCGACGAGGTCGAGCGGGCCTCGGTCTCGCTCGGCATCGCGG
>NZ_JBARYR010000176.1:0-4079 GCF_049648075.1 Rubrivirga sp.
ACATCGGCGGTCCGGCCGCGGTGGGCGGCGCGTCCTCGACGGGCGGCGCGTTCACGGTCACCGGCGGCGGCGACATCTGGCAGACGGCCGACCGCTTCCACTACGTCTACCAGCCGTGGGCGACCGACGGCACGGTCGTCACCCGCATCGCGTCCTTGACGGACGACCACGAGTGGCACAAGGCGGCGTTGATGATCCGGTCCACCCTCGAGGCCGGCTCGCCGCACGCGTCCCTCGTGGTCTCGAACCTGGGCACGCACCTCCAAGGTCGCGTCGAGGCCGGCGAGGCGAGTGCGACGGTCCTCGATGAGTGGGGCCGAACGGCTCCGACGTGGGTCCGGCTCGACCGCTCGCAGGGCGTCGTGACGGCGTTCGTGTCCAACGACGGCGTCGCCTGGCGCCAGATCGGGCAGATGAACGTTCCCGACCTCGAGGGCGACGCGTTCGTCGGCTTCGGCGTCTCGGCGGCGGACTACGGCCAGGGTGCCGCGGCGACGGCGCGCTTCGAGGACTTCGCGATCTCCGCGGGTCTGCCGGACGGGTGGACCTCGGGCGACATCGGACAGACGGACGTCGCGGGCTCGGCGCAGGGCGACGGCGACGCGTTCACGGTCACCGGGGGCGGCGACATCTGGCAGACGGCCGACCGCTTCCACTTCGCCTCGCGCGTCCTCGAGGGCGACGGAGCGATCGTGGCGCGCGTCGAGCAGCCGGTCGGGCCGCACGAGTGGTCGAAGGCCGGTCTCATGGTCCGGCGCACGTCGGCCCCGGGCTCGCCGCACGCCTGGGTCGGGCTGTCGCAGATCGGGCTCCACCTCCAGTACCGGCTCGAGGCCGACGGGGAGTCGGCCGGTCCGGTCGACGCGTTCGGTGACATCGCCGCGATCTGGCTCCGGCTCGAGCGCTCCGGCTCCGACATCGCGGCCTTCCGCTCCGACGACGGCACGACTTGGGTGCCGTTCGGCTCGGCCACCATCGCGGGGCTGGGCACCGGCTCCGTCCGGGTCGGTCTCGCGGTCTCCGCGGCCGACTACGGCGACGGCTTCTCGGCGAGCGGCCGGTTCACGTCCGTCGATGTCCTCGAGGCCGCGGGCGCGGTCCCGGCGCCGCTCGAGATGGCGGGCTTGTCCGTCGAGGCTCCGGCCTTCGGCATCGACACGATCTACCCGAACCCGTTGCGCGGCTACGCCTCGGTCCTGGCCACCGTCCCCGACGACGCCGACGTGACCGTCGAGCTGTACGACGTGCTGGGCCGCCGCGTCTCGTCGGAGACCCTGGCCGTCTCGGGCGGCGTGCGCCAGTTCGGCCTCGACCTCGAGGACGTGCCGGCGGGGGCCTACGTGCTCCGCCTGACGAACGGCGCGACGCTGGAGACGGTCACGCGGCCGGTCACGGTGGTGCGCTAGGATCGAGGTCGGCCTCGAGGGCGAGCGTCCTCGAGGTCGGAAAAGAGCCGCGGGCGTCCGCTCGTAGTGGACGCGTTGACGCGTCAGGCCGACCGTGTCACCCATGTGGCCGGTCTGATCTGTCACCCATGTGACCGGCTCCTACACCGAGCACAACGCTTACCCCGGAACGTCACCAGCGAAACGAACAACTCCGGCCTTCTCGAACGCCACCACTTGGATAGGGTTAATGAGCATGTCGCACGTCCTCTCTACTGTACGGGGCTGCTCTACCCGCACCACGGTCGCATCATCGCCGAGCGACACAGAGCGGACGAGCCGGAGGTAGTTCGTGCACCCACTCGGTCCGCCGCCGAGGAACACCGCTACTGCGGTTTTGCTGCTGAAGTCGATCTCGGGAGGAGGGACGGGGTTGCCCTCTCCGTCGGACACGGTGGTGTGGTCGTACCAGAACGCCTCCCATGAAGCAGCATCGTTGAACACAGAAGTGCCAGGTTCTGGGAGCCGCAGCATCTCCGCGTTGGGCACGTCTGCGAAAGGCACAGCATCGTCCAATCCGAGGAGGCTGCAAGCCGGAAGGAAGAGGAGGACGGAGAGAGCAGCGAGGGTTCTCATAGCGGTTCCGTGGCCGGAGAGGACATGGAAGAAGTTGCGCGAGGTGGGGCATGCTCCGCAAGGCCGGAGTTTCTGCCTAACAGTGGACCGCTCAGCCGCCCCAAGCTGAGGGCGCGGCGGTGATTCGACTAATGATAGCACCGGAGCCCCGCCCGAAGCTAAGAACGCTGACGCTTGGGGTCGGCCTGCAGCGGTGGGTTATGTGGCCCCTCGTAGTGCCGCCCATGAGACCCATACCAGTCCCGCTTGGGCCACAACCACGCCCACAGCCACAGCGAGAGCCCCCGCGCGGGAGATCGTCCACATCACAGCAGTGTCTCCGGCAGGCGCACCGTGTCGCCAGGTCAGCGCGAGGTCGAAGACCAGTACATACACGATGTGGAGGCCGAGTGCGGCCGTGGCTATAACGAACGCTATGAGCGGGTGCCCGAGCGTGATGGCTGCGACACAAGAGGCCGCCGCCGCTGCGGTCTCGAAGACGGGTCCACCAGCGACGAAGGCGAACGCTCGCCCCGGGGTGGGGAGGTACCGCTCCGCTGCGGCGACGTAACGCTCGTAGGAGAGGGGGCTGATCCAACCCCCATCGTCTTTGAGGGCGACGTGCTGGGGGAGAGCGAGGAGGCGGATGCGGGCAGCGTGTGCGGGCACACCTGCGAGGCGGCCCGCGAGGTAGTGCCCGGCCTCATGCACGACGATGAGGCCGGCCGCAGCAGACCAGTAGAGGGCAGACCAGTAGAAGACAGCAAGGGTGAAACCACTCATGGGTCGTAGGGCCACATGACAGTTGGCCGCTCACCCGCCTTAGCTGACGGCACGGCGGTCGGGTCGAGCGGTGATAGCGCCGATGCCCCACCGAAGCCGGAGCGCTGGCGCCTAAGGTCGGCGTGCAGCGGCGGGTTAGCTGTACCGGAGTTTCAGTTTGAGCGCCGATACGGGATGGGCACCGCGTACCGCTCGCTGACGGACCCGTGGCAAGGACTGTAAGCGGGACGGAACGAAGAACGGCGGACCGCCTCGACAGCAGCGCGGTCAAGGTCGGGGTGTACGGCGTGGACGACCTCGACATCCGACAGCGACCCATCCTCTCCGACGACGAACTGGACGACGACTCGACCCTCCGGCCCGCCGTCCGGTGCCGGTTCAGGGTACTCGGCCGACGCTAGCAGGGCCTCGTACCCGCCCACGATCTCCGGTGGGAGGAGGCACCCGCAGAAGAGGCTGACGCGGCAGTTGTGCTTGCACGCTTCGCACGTCGGCGCATGAGGGGAGGCCGGGAACGGTGCAGCGCTGGCAAGGCTATCGAGCGGCACAGGAAGCAAGACCGTGCCGTTCGGCTCGGGTTGGGGCGGCGGCGGAGGCTGGGCCGAGCACGCCGCCGAAGCGAGGGCGAGGATGACGAAGACTCTCAGCACTTGGGAGGTACAGCTAACAGTGGACCGCTCAGCCGCCCAAAGCTGAGGGCTGGCGGGTGGGGACGACGCGAAGAATACGCCGACGCTTGGACGAGCTGAGAACGCTGACGCTTTGGGTCGGCCTGCAGCGGTGGGTTCTACCGCGCGTGTTCAGTGGAACGTTCTCAGCACGACGAGCGGCTCCGCTCCGTCCCACCGCCAGCGCGTGGCGAGGTAGCAGTACTCGCCCGGAAACGTCGGAAGGTCGAAGAACTCCTCGGCCGGATCAGCCAAGTGCGGCCGGACCTCCGACTTCCAGAACTCGAACGCCTCCGCGACCGGGACCCACTGCGGCGGGGCCGCTGTCTCGGCGACGACGAACTGGACCGGGCCGAGGCGAAGGAGGTCGCGGATCTCGCCCTCGTCCAGATCGCCCTCGCGTTCGGTAGCGACCGTCTCGTTCTCATCGTTCCAGACCTCCTGGAGCGGCAGGGACGTGATAACGAGATCGTAGCCGGTTCGCTTAGGCACAGCGGGAGCGCGGTAGAACCAGTAGTTCAGCCGACCTCGAGGTCGGCATAAGTGGTCGGATCCGTCATTATACGCGACGGCATTCTGCATAAGTGGTAGAATCCGTACATAGGGCGTCAACGCCATAACCAACTAT
>NZ_JBARYR010000177.1:0-3193 GCF_049648075.1 Rubrivirga sp.
CGCTGGGGCTGGCCGTGCCCCGAGCGGGCGTTGGGTTGGTCGCGACGCTGGCCGTTTTCGTGTTCCTGTTCTACTGGATCACGCTCGTCCAGGGCGAAAAGCTGGCGGACCGTGGCCTGCTGCCTCCTTGGCTCGGCATGTGGGCCGCGAACGTGATCGTGGGCGCGCTCGGCATCTACCTGGTCGCTCGAGAGAACCGCGATCCGGCGTGGCGCGACCCGATCCAGGCGCTCGCCGGCCGGTTCAAGCGGCGCGCGTAATGCGGCAGCGTCCTCGAGGACGGACCTCGTGAACCCGCCGTGGCGGTACCGACCTCGAGGACGCGACTATCCTCGAGGGCGACTCCTCCCCTCTCCATGCTCGTCCTCGTCCCCACGCCTGTCGGCAACCTCGAAGACCTGACGTTTCGCGCGCTGCGCATTCTCAAGGAGGCCGACGTCGTCGCGTGCGAGGACACCCGGACGTCCGGTCGGCTGTTCTCCCACTACGGGATCGACACGCCGCGCATGAGCTTCCACGTCCACAACGAGCACGGGCGCGTAACGCAGCTCGTCGAGCGGATGGAGGCCGGCGAGACGGTCGCGCTGATCTCCGACGCGGGGACGCCGGCGATCTCGGATCCGGGGTTTCTGCTCGTCCGCGCCGCAGCGGAGGCCGGCATCCGGGTCGAGGCGTTGCCCGGCGCGACGGCGTTCGTCCCAGCCCTGGTGGCGAGCGGCTTGCCCACGGACCGGTTCGTGTTCGAGGGCTTCCTGCCCCACAAGAAGGGGCGCCAGACGCGGCTGCGCGGCCTCGAGGACGAGACGCGGACCATCGTGCTCTACGAGAGCCCGCACCGACTGGTCAAGCTGCTCGGGCAACTCGCCGAGCACCTCGACCCGGAGCGTCCGGCCGCCGTAGCGAGGGAGATCTCGAAGATGCACGAGGAGGTCCGGCGCGGAACGCTCCGAGAGCTCGGCGCACACTACGGCGCCCAGCCGAAGGTTCGAGGAGAGATCGTCGTCGTCGTCGGCGGCGCCTAGCTTGAACCCAAGCCCCAGATGCAGATGCGACTTCTCTTCCTTCTCCTCGCGACCTCGGTCGTCGCCAGCGCCCAGGTCGAAGCTCCAGCCACGATATCCCGGCCGGTACTCCTCGATGATGCCCAGCCGGCCGACCTCGAGGACGAGACAGCGACGGAGCGCGCTGTCCGGGCCATCGTCGCCGAGCCCGGCATCCATGTCGTCCACCTGTGGGCGAGCTGGTGCGGCAACTCGCGCGCCGTCCTCGAGAGTGGCTGGTACCAAGTCATCGAGGACAACCCCGACGTGTCGTTCTCCTTCGTCACCATCTGGAACGACGGCCGCGATGGCGCCGACCGTTTGGCGCGCTACGGCATCGAGGCCGGCGACAACGTCCGGGTCTTCGCCCAGCCCGACCGCGGCCCGAGCGCCAACCGCGACCTGAGACGCACGACGTTCCTCGACCTGCCGCTGAGCTGGACGCCGACGACCTGGGTGTTCAACCGCGAGGGCAAGCTGGCCGCCGCGTTCAACTACGGCGAGGTCTCCGCCGACCTCCTGCGCACGCTCCTCGAGTCCGCCCGCAGCGACTGGTACCATGACTGATCCCGACGCCCACCTGCGCTCCGTCCTCGAGGACGGCGGCGTCCACGTCGTCCACGTTTGGGCGCCGTGGTGCGACAACTCGCTCCACGAGCTCCACCCCGTTTGGGCGGACGCGCACCGTCTGGGCGCCGACTCCGTCACCTTCGTCACCGTCTGGAACGAGGGTGAGAGCGGCGGCAGCGTCCTCGAGGAATACGGCGTCGAGGTCGACGAGATCGTAGTTCCCGGCCCGAAGCCCGAGAAGGCCGACCGCCGGATGACGCTGGTCGGCCTGCCCGTCACCTGGATCCCGACGACCTGGGTCTTCAACCGGAATGGCCTGCTCGCGACCGCGTTCAGCTACGGCGAGGTCACGGCGGGGAAGCTGGCCGACGCGGTCCAGGGCGCGCGCAGCGGCTGGTAAACAGGGCCACACCATCTCTCGTCCTCGAGGACGGTGCGATCTCGGTCCTCCCCCGTAGCGCCGCTGCATGCAACGGCGTCGGCCGGAGCTCAGCGGAGTACACGACCTCGAGGGCGGACGCTGCGCCGAATGGATTCCCGCGTGCGCGGAGGCGACCCGGCCCGTTAGTTCATCGCCGTCTCGTCCTCGAGGACGCATCGTCCATGGCGCGGAGTAGTGGTAGGGATCGTCTCCACTCGCTTCAACGGACTCCCGCCGCTCTAACAACCTGCTCGAGCTTCGCCGCATCGAGGTCGCCGTCCGTCCGCACGCCGCTGCACACGTCGAGCGCGAACGGCCCGACGGCCTCGAGGGCGTCGGCGACGTTCGCCGCACGCAAGCCGCCCGCTAGCAAAACGGGAATCTCCAATCGCTCGCGGATCACCCGGCTGACGCTCCAGTCGTGGACGCGCCCCGTTCCGCCGAGCTCCTTCACCTCTGCCGCCGGATTCCCCGAGTCGAGCAACACTGCATCCGCATAGGCCGCGACCGCCTCGGCCTCGAGGACGGATTCCTCCCCTGTCACGTGAACGACGGGCCACAGCGACCGGCCTGGCAGTAGCTCGCGCAATCGCCCGAAGACGCCGGCCTCGACGTGGTCCACGATCTGGACCGCCTGCACACCCGCGGCGTCAGCCTGGCCGGCGATCTCCTCCGCCGAGGTCTCGCTCGTCAGCAACACTGACATGACCGGTGGCGGCAACGACCTCGCGATCTCGCGCGCCCTCGAGGTCGAGATCACGCCCGGACCACTCGGCATCGGCCCGACCAACCCGATGGCGCTCGCACCGAGCCGAACCGCGATCTGAGCCTCCTCGACCGAGGCGATGCAACAGACCTTGAGCCGAGGGAACGCTGGAGCGTCCACTACAACCTTTCTCGGACGGACGGGTCGAGCAGCTTTCCCCACGCGGCGTTGTACGGGTGGACCGTCGAGGCCGGGCCGCCCTCGCCCTCGAGGGCGCGTCCTTCGTTGGCCCACCGAAAGATGGAGCCTTCGAGGGCCTCCACCCTGTCGAACCCGATCTCGCCGAGCCGCTGCCCGATCGTCGCCGCCCGCACGCCGACGGCGCAGTAGACCACGACGGGCCGCCCACGGTCCACGTCCTCGAGAGCGACCTCGAGGTCGGCCACGGTCGCACCC
>NZ_JBARYR010000178.1:0-3411 GCF_049648075.1 Rubrivirga sp.
GTGTTCGACGACGGCCTTGAGGACGTTTGCAATAACAGAGCCACTTATGAATGGGCGCACGGCGTCGTGCACCAGCACGACCTCGACGCCCTCGAGGGCGCGGACGCCCGCCGCGACCGAGTCCTGCCGCGTCGCTCCGCCCTCGACCACGAGAGCATCGAGTTCAGCACGGATCAGGTGGTCCACGACGTCCTCGAGGTCGGATGCCGAAGCGGCGATCACGGCCAAGCCGACGCCGGGATGCCGAGCGAACGCCCTCAGCGTTTGAACGAAGACGGGCGCTCCACCGAGCTCACGGAACTGCTTCGAGGGCGCGCCCTCGACGGCCATCCTCGACCCCGACCCGCCCGCCGGAATCACGACGCCGACTCTCGGATCACCCACGGAGCCGACCTGTTACGTTCGACCTCGAGGACGACTCCTCCCCACCCCCTAATCTCCAATCCCGAACACCCACCTACAGCACCAGCATCGCGTCGCCGAACGCGAACAGACGGTACTCCTCGCGGATCGCCTGGTCGTACGCCTCCCGGAGCAACGGGTAGCCCGTGAACGCCGCCACGGTCATCATCAGCGTCGACTTGGGACGGTGGAAGTTGGTGAGCAGGCGCTCACAGACGTGGAAGTCGTGGACCGGGTAGATAAACTTGTCCGTCCACCCGCTCCCCCGCTTGAGCGTCTTCGAGGCCGAGATCGACGACTCGACGGCTCGGACGACGGTCGTACCGATGGCTGTGACCGTCCGGTCGGGGTGCGTGAGGGCGGTGTTGACGCAGTCGACCGTGTCGGAGGGGACGTCGAAAAACTCTGAGCTGACGCGGTGCTTCGACAGGTCCTCGACCTCGACGGATTGGAACGTGCCGAGCCCCGTGTGGAGCGTGACGGTGGCCACCTCGGCCCCCCGCTCGGCGATCTGGCTCATCAGGTCGGGCGTGAAATGGAGCCCGGCCGCGGGCGCCGCAACGCCTCCACGGCGACGCGCGAACATCGTCTGGTAGCGGACGCGGTCGGCCGGCTCCACGGGTCGGCGGAGGTACGGCGGGATCGGCGTCTGACCGATCGCGTCGAGGGCGTCGTAGAGGTCGTCGGGCGTGCCGTCGAAGATGAACCGGAGCGTCCGGCCCCGGCTCGTCGTGTTATCGATGACCTCCGCCGAGACGCGGTCCGAAAACACCAGCTTGTTACCGACTCGGACCTTTCGGGCCGGGTCGACGATGGCGTCCCACAGCCGGTTTTCCTGGTTCAGCTCGCGGAGCAAGAAGGCCTCGACCTTCGCCCCCGTATTCTCCTTGGTGCCGAACAGCCGCGCGGGGAAGACGAGGGTGTCATTCGCTACGATCACGTCGCCGTCGCCGAAATACTCCGGGAGGTCTCGGATCGTCCGGTGCTCGATCGTCCCGGCGCTCCGGTCCACGACCATGAGCCGAGCCGAGTCCCGCGGCTCTGCGGGGTACATCGCCACCCGGTCGCGAGGGAACTCGTAGTCGAAATCGCTCAACCGGAGCGCGTGTTGCAGAAATGACGGGTGGGCGACCTGCATAGACGGTCGGCCGGCACGTCTGCTCGACGGTGGGCCTGGAGAGCTAACCTGCTGTGATGCGACAAATATAGAGTCGCTCTTCGTCGGCCGCCTCCCCCGAACAGGGGACCTAACGTCAGCCCCGAGCGGGACGGACGGTCCCCTCGACCTCGCCGAAGCCGACGCGGCGATCGCCGGACGACGCCACTCCCGACATCACAACGCGGTCGCCGTCGGCCAGGAACTTGCGCTCTTGCCCGTCCGGCATCGTGATCGGCTTGGTCCCGCGCCAGGTGAGCTCCAGGAGCGACCCGTAGCTGTCCTCGGTCTCGCCGCTGATCGTGCCCGAGGCCATCAGGTCGCCGGGGCGCGCGTTGCAGCCGTTCACGGTGTGGTGCGCGAGTTGCTGCTCGGGGCTCCAGTAGAGGTACTTCGCGTTCGACCTCGACACGACGTGCGGCTCGGTGCCCGCCTCCCGCATTCCTTCTGTCTCGATGGCAACCTCGAGGTCGAGGTCGAGCGAGCGCGGGCCGTCCTGCTTGAGGTAGCCCAGGATGGCCGGGTTGCCTGCCTCGGGCGTCTGCGGCTCGCCGGGAATTCGGAACGGCTCGAGGGCGGCCATCGGCACGACCCAGGGCGAGATCGAGGTCGCGAAGCTCTTGCCCAGGAACGGGCCGAGCGGGACGTACTCCCATTTCTGGATGTCGCGCGCGCTCCAGTCGTTGACTAACACGAACCCGAAGATGTGACGCGCCGCGTCGTTGACGGGGATCGAGTCCCCGAGCTCGTTGCCGGCGCCGACGAAGAAGCCGAGCTCGAGCTCGATGTCGAGCAGCCGGGACGGTCCGAAGACCGGCGGCGTGTCGTCGGACGGCTTGAGCTGCCCCTTGGGCCGGACCACGTCGGTCCCGCTCACGATCACGCTCGACGCCCGCCCGTGGTACCCGACCGGCAGGTGCAGCCAGTTCGGCAAGAGCGCGTTGTCCGGGTCCCGGAACATGGCACCCACGTTCGTGGCGTGCTGGCGCGACGAGTAAAAGTCGGTGTAGTCACCGACCTCCGCCGGCAGGTGCATCGCGACGTCCTCGAGGGCGACGATCGCCTTGTCCTGCAACGTCCCCGACTCGCGTAGCGCAGGCGACCCCTCAGCGCTGAGAAGATCTTGAAGTCGGGTTCGGAGGGCACTCCAGGCATCGGGGCCTAGCCCCATGAACGCGTTCAGGGACGACTGACCAAACACGGGAGCCCGGCCGCCCCCTGCCGCCGCGATCACGCCCTCGGCCTCGAGGACGGACAGATCGACCACGTGATCGCCAACGCGGACGCCGACGCGCGGGGAGCCTCCGTCGACAGAGAAGACGCCGTACGGGAGGTTGTGGAGGCCGAAGCCGGAGTCAGGATCGAGGTCGAGAAAGGGGGTCATGGGACGAGAAAGGGAGAACGGCAGTGAGACCGGCGACGGGCGACCTCGAGGACGTGTGACAAATAAGGTGAGGCGACCTCGAGGTCGGCGCGGACGGGGAGGAGCCCTCTCGCTCTACATCCAGCCGAGGCCGCGGAGGTCGTCGAGGGGTTCGTCGAACGAGCAGGACCCGAAGCTGAGCGCGACCTGCTGACGGGCGTCGGCGACCTCGGCGGCCGTGGCTCGGAGCGAGCGCCAGCGCAGGCCGTCCTCGATGGACCATGACGCGGGACCCGCGTCGTCCAGGATCTCGGCGAGATCGTCGGGACCCAGGCCGTGGAGACGGGCGAGCGCCGCGCCGCCAAACACGCCCAGAAAGCCGTGCATCCGCGCGCCGACGGCGTCGTCGTGGTTGGGCAGCGGGTGGTGGAGTCCGGCCGTCGCCTTGAACGGGGCGCCGGCGCGGACGGCCTCGATGATGGCGCCGGAC
>NZ_JBARYR010000179.1:0-2797 GCF_049648075.1 Rubrivirga sp.
GGCGACGGCGACGGAGCGCTACCTCGACGGCGTCTCGGTCGTCGTAGGCGAGGTGGATCGGCGGGCGACGTACGAAGCGCTCGCGCTCGACCGCGCCCGGCTCATCCTGGCCAACCGCGAGGACACGGTCAATACGAGCATCATTCTGACGGCGCGCGACGTAGCGCCAAACGTCCCCATCGTCGCTGTCGCAAGTGCCGACGAGGCCGTCGACGTCCTCGAGTTGAGCGGCGCCACGCGCGTGCTCCCTCTCAAGCGGTGGCTCGGGGAGCAGCTCGCCAACCGCGTCAACGCCCTCCACGCCGAGTGCCACCCGGTCGGGCGCTACGAGGACCTGCTCATCGCGGAGCTCCCCGCGCACCGGACGCCGCTGGCAGGCCGGACTGTCCGCGAGACGGGGCTCCGACAGGAGACGGGTGTGAGCGTGATCGGCGTGTGGGAGCGCGGTCACTTGCTGCCGGCGCGCGCCGACACGCTCTTGACCGACGCGAGCGTGCTGCTGGTGATCGGGACCGAGGCCCAACTCAGGACCATCGACCGCCAGATGCTGGCCTACGGCGAGAACCCGAACCCCGTCATCGTGGTCGGCGGCGGGCGCGTGGGGACGTCGGCGGTCCGGGCGCTCCACGAGCGCGGTGTACCGGTCCACCTGATCGAACTCCGCGAGCACCTGATCCCCCGCAACGCGCCCCACACCGCACGGACGTTCGTCGGCGACGCCGCGGACTACGGCGTCCTCACCGAGGCGGGCGTCTTGGAGGCCCCGTCGGTCGTGCTCACGACCCACGACGACGCGATGAACATCTACCTCGCGACGTACTGCCGCAAGCTCAACCCCGACTTGCGCATCGTCAGCCGGATCACGCACGACCGGAACATCGAGGCCATCCACCGCGCCGGCGCCGACTTCGTGCTGAGCTACGCGACACTCGGGGCGCAGGCGGTCGTTTCAGCGATGAAGGGGAAGGACCTGCTTGTCTTGGGAGAGGAGGTCGACCTGTACACGGTCCCGCCGCCCAGCTCGCTCTACGGCAAGACGTTGGTCGAGACCGGGATCGGGGCCAGGACCGGGCTCACGGTCATCGGCGTCGAGCGCGACGGCGAGGTGATCACGGATCTAACGGCCGAGACCGTCTTGCGCCCCGGGTCCGCCCTCGTCATGCTCGGCGACGCCGATCAACGGGCGGACTTTGCGAGCGCCTTCGAGCGAAACTGATGGCGCCGCTCGGTGGGTGGTCCAGCCGGCCGTAGCTCCCTTTCGGAATGCGGTGTTCTGAAGACGGTGCCCCGCGAGGCTCGGCTAGGACTGTACGCCCTCGAGGTCGCCAGCGTCGTCAAGCTTCTCTAGGTGCCGGCCGAACTGGGCCATCACGAACAGGTGCGCCGCCGCCTGCGTGAACCGGTAGAGGATCCAGGGCAGGCGCGGTGCGAAGTCATGGATGGCGGCGATCAGGCAGTTGCCGCCCAGCACCTCACGGAACTCCAGACGCGCCTGCTTGCCCTCGTCGACATCGGCGAGGATGCCGCCGGTTACGTTGAAGACGGCGCGGTCTGGTTCGCTCCGGTCCGGCGCGTACGTCAGCTCGAGGACGTGCCTCGGGAGGGGCCGGACGTGAAACCGAGCGATCTGATTCGGACTCGAGTTGTCGACCTCGACGCGAATCAGCGGTCCGGCGAACCCGTCGAGCCAGCGCATGTACTCGGCCCCGGCCCACTCGGCGGTCCGGCCCGGCGGCAAGTCGAACCGCTGGACCGAGCGGACGAGCCGCGCTTTGCGGACGGTCTTGTCGTCGGCGCGGCGGTGGCCCTGGCGGGCGTCGGGGAACGGGGTGCCGTCGGGCTGGACGGCCTCTTGGAGTGCCTCTCGAAACGGCAGCGCCTGGGGCGCGATGGCGCGCTGGACGGGGTTGTCCTCGACGACCATGTCGTGGCGCAGGCTGGCGACGAGGGGCCCGGCGAGCGCGCGCGGGCTCCCCGACACCAGACTTACCCACAGCGTGGACAACCGGGGCGTGATGAGGGCGACGCGCGACATCGGCCGCTCGACCCCCAGGACCTCCGCGGTCTGGGACAGCATCTCGCGGTACGTCATGACCTCCGGCCCGGCCACGTCGAACGTGCCCTCGAACCGGTCCGGCGCGTCGAGGACGAGGCGGACAGCGCGGACGACGTCACGCAACGCGATCGGCTGCGTCTGGGACTCCGTCCACTTCGGCAGCACCATCGCCGGCAACCGCCGGACCAGGTTGACCAGGATGCGGAGCGACGACCCGCCCGGTCCGACCACCAAGCCGGTCCGAAGCGTCGTGACCGGCACGTCGTACTCCGCCAACGTTTGCTCGACCTCGTAGCGGCTCCTGAGGTGCTTCGACAGGTCCGACTTGTCTTTCGGGAGAAGACCGCTGAGGTAGACGATCTGCTTGACGCCCGCCCTCGAGGCCGCCCGCGCGAAGTTGTCGGCCAGGATCAGGTCGAGGTCGGCGAACGTGCCCTGCGTCAACCGCGCCGACGGCAACATCGAATGGACGAGGTAGACCGCGACGGCGGCGCCCTCCAAGCCGTCCTCGATGTCGTCGGGCGAGTAGAGGTCGCAGTGTTTCCACCGCGTCAGGTCGCCTTCGTCCTTCCGAGCTGCGCGGTTGGGCGAGCGCGTGAGTCCAACGAGATCGTATTCGTCGTCCAAGGCGCGGCGGAGCGCCGTGCCGACGAACCCCGATGCGCCCGCGATGGCGACGGTCGTCCGACCGACGTCGGGCAGCGCGTCGTTGGCCGCGCCGGCCTCACGGCTCTCGAGGGG
>NZ_JBARYR010000180.1:0-12612 GCF_049648075.1 Rubrivirga sp.
CGATGCCGGGGTGCTCGAGCCGGGCCAGCACACGCCGCTCGCGGTCGAACCGCCGCGCGGCCTCGTCGGTCGCCTTCCCGGCTCGGACCACCTTGAGCGCGACCGTCTTCTCGAACGTCCCGTCGACACGCTCGGCCGAGTACACTACGCCCATCCCGCCGCGTCCGATCTCGTCGATGACACGGTAGCCGCCGACCTCGTCCGGCGGTGGTGCGGACGCGTCCAGGACGCCCAGCCCTCGGTCCAGCATCGACAGCGGCTCGTCGTCCACGGACAGCATGGCCTCGACGGCGCGCCGGAGCTCGAGGTCATCGCCGCACGCGTCCTCGAGGAACGTTGGGACGTCCGCGTCCTCGAGGTCGCAGGCGTCGGAGAAAAGCTCGAGGGCGCGTCTCCGGCGGAGTCGTGTGGCGTCGAGGTCGTCGGACATGGGACCAGGGTGATCGGTCAGTATCGGGACCAGAGGGGGAGCGGGCAACCGCGCGTCCCTGAACGGGTGGCTCAGCCGTCCTCGAGGGCGGCCTTCGTTCGTGTCGCCCTCGATGGTGGGCGTCGAGGACGGCGAGCCTCACGCCGTTGCTACGGTGGGCGCTCGTGGCCACCCGCCACTTCGGCGGTCAGCCCGACCTCGAGGTCGCACATCGAGACGCCTCGTCTCTTCCGCACCTCTTCTCGCGTTCCCTCATCGCGTCCTCGAGGCCGGACCTGCCTCGTCCAACCCCTAGCTTCCCCGTTCACCAGACCAGAAAACGCATGGGCCGGATGTTCGAGAAGCGCAAGTCGACCATGTTCGCGCGCTACGACCGCATGGCGAAGCAGTTCGCCCGGATCGGCAAGGACATCGTGATCGCCGTCAAGGCCGGCGGGCCGGACCCCGACATGAACCCGCAACTCCGGCGGGTGGTGCAGAACGCCAAGGGCGTCAACATGCCCAAGGACAAGGTGGACGCCGCGATCAAGCGGGCCATGGGCAAGGACACCGAGAGCTACGACGAGGTGCTCTACGAGGGCTACGGCCCCCACGGCATCCCGCTTCTCGTCGAGGCCGCGACCGACAACGTGAACCGGACCGTCGCCAACCTGCGCGCGATCCTGTCCCGCGGCGGCGGTAACCTGGGCAACAGCGGCTCGGTCGCGTTCCAGTTCACCAAGATGGGCGCGTTCTCCCTCGACCCCGGGGCGGTCCCCGACCGCGACGACTTGGAGCTCGGGTTGATCGACGACGGTCTCGAAGAGCTCGAGGACGGCACGACCGAGGACGGGCGCGACGTGATCGTGGCGCGGTGCAGCTTCGCCGACTTTGGTCAGATGCAGCGCGCCCTCGAGGACCGCGGCCTGGAGCCGATCTCCGCCGAGGTCGAGTACGTCCCCACGACGACGACCGACCTCGAGGACGATCACGCCGATGCCGTTCTAGAGCTGGTCGAGAAGCTTGAGGCGGACGAGGATGTCCAACGCGTATTCCACAATCTGGCCTAGTTGAACGGTACTTGATGCAGGCTCAAACAGGACGATATCTCGGCTCCTGAGTCCTGTTCGAATGTCCGTCCACGCCTGGCACCTCGTTGGTGTCGTCGTCCCTTACGTCGTGATCGCGACAGCCCTGTGGGGGCTGGCGTCCGGGGCTGCCAAGGACGCCGTGCAGGTGGGGGCGTTGCCGGAGCGGATGCGGCTGGGCTTCCTCGATCTGCCGACCGTTCCGCTGGCCTACGTGCTCGGGTTTGGCGCCGTGGCGTTCATCTACGGGTGCGCCCTCGACCGGAACCACCTCGGCATAGTCCTCGGCACCGGCCCACACGCCCTCGCGCCCGGGGCGGACGCGGTGCTCTACGGCTTGGCGATCTCGTCGTGGACGTCGGCGGGGCTCCTGGCTGGTTTCTACCGCCGGATCCGTTACAAGACGAAGGCCATCATCGCGGCGCCTGCTGAGCGCGACGAGGTGATGGAGCGGTACCGCATCCTGGTCGAGCACATCTCGGACTTGGTGAGCCACCACGATCTCGAGGGTCGGTACGAGTGGATGAGCGAGTCGACGCGGGACATGCTCGGCTACGAGCCGCGCGAGCTCCTCGGGACGGATCCCCACGACCTGATCCACAGCGGCGACGTCGAGCGCGTGCGCGCCGAAGGGTTCGACCTGCTCCGGGGAGGAGATGTCCAGACGGCCGTCACGCGGTACCGAATCCAGCGGAAGGACGACCAGTTCGTCTGGTTCGAGTCGCTCATGGAGCCTATCCGTGACGCCTGCGGCGAGATCACGCGCTTTCAGGTCACCTCCCGCGACATCACCGAGCGGCAGGCCTTCGAGGACGAGCTCCACCGCCGTGCACACCACGATCCCCTGACGGGTCTCGCCAACCGGGTCCTGTTCACGCTCCGCCTGGACACCACCGTCGAGTTCGCGCGCTACGGCATGGACGAAGGGGACGTCGGGTACGCCGTCCTCTACCTCGACCTCGACCGGTTCAAGGCCGTCAACGACACGCTGGGGCACGCCGCCGGCGACGAGGTCCTCGTCGAGGTCGGCCGCAGGCTCCAGGCCTCGACGCGAGCGTTCGACACCGTCGCGCGGATCGGCGGCGACGAGTTCGCGGTCCTCATCGAGCACACCAACGTCGAAGCGGCAGCCGTCCGGGCGGCGACTCGGATCGAGGAGGCCCTGCGCGAGCCGTTCCTCCTGGGCGGCCACACGCGGTCTCTCTCGGCCTCGATCGGGATCGCGATCGGCCGCACCGACCACGAGAACGCCGGCAGCGTTTTGCGCGAGGCTGACCTGGCGGCCTACCAGGCCAAGGACGATGGGCGCGACGGGTGGGCCTTGTTCTCGCCGGCCCTGCGGGCGGCGAGCGAGCGGCGCCGTAGGATCGAGTCCGACCTCGAGGGCGCCATCCGAAACGGCGAGCTGGTGGTCGCCTATCAGCCTATCGTGCACCTCAAGACGGGCGTCCTCCACGGCGTCGAGGCCTTGGTCCGGTGGAACCACCCGGAGCTCGGCCTGATCTCGCCCGAGGCGTTCATCGACATCGCGGAGGAGACCGGGCACATCACCGATCTCGATCATTGGGTGATGTCCGAGGCGCTCAACCAACACCGTCGCTGGGAGCACGAGGTGGGCTACGCGCTCGACCTCAAGATGTCGGTCAACTGCTCGGTCCGAGACATCCACGATCCCCAGTTCGCCTGGAGCGTTCGGTCGCTGCTGGCGGCGTCGGGGATCGGGCGAGGGCAGCTCACGATCGAGGTGACCGAGAGCCTGCTCGTCGACGATCCGCAGCGGGTCGCGACCGTCCTCCAGTCGCTACGCGACCAGGACGGCGTCGAGTTCTCGATGGACGACTTCGGGACGGGCTATTCGTCCCTGAGCGTCGTCCATGCGCTTCCGGTCGACAAAGTGAAGGTGGACCAGGCGTTTGTACGACGGATGCACGACGACTCGGCGGCGCTAGCCATGGTCAAGACCGTCGTCGGGTTCGCGCACACGATGGGGACCGTCGTCGTCGCCGAGGGGATCGAGACGCCCCGCCAGCTCGTCGATCTCCGCGCGCTCGGCTGCGAGTACGGCCAAGGCTTCCTCCTCTCAAAGCCCCTCCGCCCCGAAGAGATGAGCCGGTGCCTCCGCTTTGGCGGCCCGTGGCGTCGTCACTGGGATGGCCTCGCCGAGACGGCCTCGAAGCTGCCCTCGATCGTCGGCTTCGAGGACGAGACTCTCGCTTGACGCGTCCTCGAGGCCAGTCTCGGTGAGCGGGCGGTCGTCCCCTTCCACCTCGACGGGTCCACTTTGCCCTCGAGGTCAGCCGCGGAGAGCGGAGGCGAAGATGCCGGGCAACTTGAGCGGCGTGGGCGATGTGGCCAGGCTCAGCAGGCGCCGTGCCGAGGTCTCGGCGGTCGCGTTGGTCACGAACCAGATCGGCTTCGGGGCGACGTGGGTCTCGCCCAGCAGGAGCGATCTCGGAAAGGGCGCGAAGGGTCCCTGGATGACCGTCTTCTGCGGCCGCTCGAACAGGTACGCGTTGTGGACGACGCCCGTCCCGCTCTGGATGTCGTCGCGTGTGTGGCCTGGGAACGCGCCCCAGGTGCCGCCTGCGATGAAAAAGTTGACCCCGCTCCATACGTTGATGCCGACCGTCCCGTAGCGCAGCCGCGCGATGGCGTCCCAGAAGCGGTCTCCGAGAGCTTTGATGGTTCGAGGGTGAATCACGACGGTCGCGCCCAGCGTGCCGACGACGTGCTCGTTGCAGAAGTCGACGGCGCGGTCGAGCCAGTCGGCGGCGTCGTCCCCGGCGGTACCGCCGGGGAGCGACGTCACGGCGAGGGCCGGGCCGAAGACTTCCTCAGTGAAGGCGGGCTCGCCGGGTTCGGCCGGCACGTTCTCGACGAGCGTTCGGGCGCCTGTCGCCCCGAGTCGCTCAGCGGTATCGGGATAGGCGTTTTGAAGATCTTGGACGCGGTCGTCCGTGCCGGGGTAGTAGGACGGGCGGTCGGGGAGCTCGCGAAGGGCGCGGCGGACGGCGTGAACGAACGGGTCCCGCTGCGTCCACCCTTCGGGCAGGATCAGGACCTGGCTCGCGATGCAGTTGAACCCGCCGTTGTGCATCTTTTGCGACGCGACGTTCTCGGCCTGGAACTCGAGGTCGGGCTCGGACCAGTCGCCTGGAACGACGAGGCAAGGGCTCACGCCGCCAAGCTCGCTCGTGACGCGCTTGTGCGAGATCGGCTCGTCGCGCTCTTTCCTCTGTTCACCTTCCGCACCGGTGCCGTAGACGATGGCGTCGTGCGTGCGTGCGCTGCCGGTAACATGAATCTCATCGACCAGGTCATGACCCGTCAACAGCTTGCCGACCTCGGCGCCACCGCTCGCGAAGCGGAGGTAGCCGGCTTGGACGAAGTCGGCGAAGACCTCCTCGAAGATGGGCTGGAGGTAGGCGTTGACCGGGTTCATCTTGAGCAAGACCACCTGGCCTTCCGCGTACAGCTTGTACAGGACGTCGAGGGCGGGAATAGACGCGATGTTGCCGGCCCCGAGCACGACCGCGACGGCGCCGTCGGGCGCGTCCTCGCGGTAGAACGTCGCCATCGTGTCGGGCAGCGTCGCAGGCGTGACGCCCGGCTCCTGCCACACGTCGACCTCGATGCCGCTGAACAGGAGGTGGTCGTAGAGCCCGTCCGGGAGCACGCGGACGATCGTCTGGCCGTCCGGTCGCTGGCGTGTCTTTCCCTCGACGAGCGACGCTAGAGACCCGCTCTCGGCAGCTTGCAGCGTGCGCTTGAGCGGCTCGATGTAGCTCGCGACGGCCCACGGCCCCGACGACCACTCCTCGCCCCTCAGCGGCGACCCTTCCGGCAAGCCCTTCGCTCGCGAGGCGGCCGTGACCCAGCGGCCCGCCGCGTCCTCGATGCGCGTGGGCAGGCCCTCGAGCAGGCTGATCTTGAGCGGGATCGGCAGCCGCGCCCACTCCGTGGCGACGGCCTCGAGGTCGGCGAGCGCCGCGTCGATCTCGGCGGGCGTGCTGTCGGCGGGGCGGGGCGGGGTGGTCATGGGGGGGTGGTAAAGAGGAGCGACCTCGAGGCCGGACAGAGCGGAGCTGTGTCCTCGGGGCCGACCGGTACGGACGCTAGGGGTTCGTGCGTGGCCTGGAAATCAGGACACTCCTTCTCGCACGGAGAGCGCCGAGAGCGAAGCGCCGTATGCCGTCTCGCCCTCGAGGGCGGTGCCCAGGATCAGGTCCGACGCCTTCTCCGCGATCATGATGGTGGGCGCGTTGGTGTTGCCGCGCGTGATGACCGGCATGACGCTCGCGTCGACGACGCGCAGGCCGGAGACGCCCCGGACGCGCAGGTCGCCGTCGACCACGGCGTCCGGCCCCGTCCCCATCGCGCACGTGCCGACGGGGTGGTATAGCGTCTCGGAGGTGGCGCGCACGAACGGGATAATCTCGGCGTCGTCCTCCAGGACGCGGCCGGGCTCGTAGGGGCCGCCGTTGATGTCGGCGAAGGCGTCGGCGTCGGCCAAGCGTTGGGCGAGGCGGAAGCTCCAGACCGTCCGGCGCAGGTCGTGGTCCTCGGCGTCCGAGAGGTACCGCGGGTCGACGACGGGTTTGGTGAGCGGGTCGGGGCCGTCCAGGCGAACGGTGCCCCGGCTCTTGGGCGTGAGCACGAGCCCGCCGACCGTGTAGCCGGTCTGGCCCTCCGGGTTGCGTCGGCCGTGCTCGAGGAAGAAGCCAGGACCAAAGTGGTACTGAACGTCCGGCGCGTCGAGGTCGGGCGAGGAGCGGACGAAGCCGCCGGCCTCGGCCACGTTGCTCGTGAACGGCCCTTTCCGGCGGACCGCGTAGTTGAGGAGGTTGCGCCCCAACCGGGGCAGCGACTCGGCCAGGTCGAGCGTGTCGTTGGTGGTGGCGTGGCGCGTGACGCCGGAGATGAGGTGGTCCTGCAGGTTCTCGCCGACGCCCGGCAGGTCGAGCGCGACCTCGAGGCCGTTCTCCCGGAGCTGCTCGGCGGGACCGACGCCCGACGTCATGAGCAAGTGCGGGCTCCCGAAGGCACCGGCCGCCAGGATCACCTCGCGCTCGGCACGTACGGTCATGCGCTCGCGACCCCTCAAGATCTCGACCCCAGTGGCTCGGCTGGGCGCTTGCCCATCGCCGCCGCCGGCCTCGAGGACGACGCGGAGCGCCTGGGCCTCGGTCCAGACCTCGAGGTTGTGCCGGTCCAAGGCCGGGCGCAGGAACGCTCGCGCGGTGCTCATGCGCGAGCCGCCGTGCTGCGTGACCTGGTACATCCCGAAGCCGTCCTGCTCGCCGCTGTTAAAGTCGTCGTTGCGCGGGTGGCCGAGCTGAGCGCCGGCCTTGACGAGTCGTTTCGATAGCGCGCTTGGGCTGCGTTGCTCAGAGACGGTGAGCGGGCCGTCGGTGCCGTGCTCGGGATCGCCGGTGAACCGCTGCTGATCCTCGCTGCGGCGGAAGTAGGGGAGGACCGCGTCGGCGCTCCAGCCGTCGCCGCCGTGCTCGGCCCACTCGTCGTAGTCGGCGCGGTGCCCGCGGATGTAGATCATCGCGTTCATCGAGGACGACCCGCCCAGCGTCTTGCCCCGAGGCTGGATCAGCCGTCGGCCGGCGAGCCCCGCTTGAGGGACCGTGTAGAAGCCCCAGTCCGAGGTGCCGCCGTACAGCTTCGAGAAGGCGGCCGGGACGTGGATGTTGCTGTCCTTGTCCTCGCCGCCGGCCTCGAGGAGCAAGACGCGATGCTCGCCGGACGCGCTCAGGCGGTTGGCGAGCACGCACCCCGCGGAGCCGGCGCCGACGATGACGTAGTCGAAGGTGAGATCGCTCATGACGTGGTGCGGCATTTGGGTCAAGGTAGCGCTTCCAGAACGGTGTTAACCCGGACGTGCGTGTGGCAGGGCGGACGCCGTCCTCGAGGACGAGGTCCCAGGCGTCCACATCGCGGAGAACGCGTTGTCCACCTTGGATTTAGACCAGGTCTAAGTTTCGCGCCGGACGAACTGCCGAGTCCTCTCGGGCGTTGTACAAGCAACACCAACCACGACTACCTATGATTTCCCCACAGTCTCAGTGCACCGCGTGCACCCACCTCGACCGTCAGGCCAGCGACGCCCTGTTGTGCAACGCCTTCCCAGGCGGGATCCCCGACGAGATCTGGACCAACGAGGTCCCGCACACCTCGAGCGTCCCCGGCGACAACGGGATCCACCTCGAGCTGATCCCGCTCGACGTGCTCGGCCAGGGGCCGACCGCACAGGCCTAGCGTCTCCACGCGGTGATTCGTCGGCGGCCGTCCCTTGGGGGCGGCCGCTTTTTTCTCGTCCTCGAGGACGAGGCCCTTGCCGTGCCCGCTACCGATACCCCTGGGCCTGGAGCTCGAACAGCTCCGCGTAGCGTCCCCCCGACGCCAACAACTCCTCGTGCGTCCCGATCTCCTCGACCTCGCCGCCCTCGAGGACCAAGATCCGATCGGCCATGCGGACGGTCGAGAAACGGTGCGAGATCAGAACGGCCGTCTTGCCTTCGGTCAGGTCCTTGAACCGCTCGAACACCTCGAACTCGGCGCGCGCGTCGAGGGCGGCCGTCGGCTCGTCCAGGATCAAGAGTTGGGCGTCGCGCATGTATGCCCGGCCCAGCGCCACCTTCTGCCACTGGCCGCCGCTGAGGTCGACGCCTGTTTGGAACCGTTTCCCGAGCGTCTGCTCGTACCCGTCGGGTAGCGCCTCGATGACAGCGTCCGCCAGGGACCGCTCGGCCGAGGTCTCGACGCGGGGCCGGTCGTCGCGCTCCTCGATCCGCCCGACGGCGATGTTCTCAGCGGCCGACAAGTGGTAGCGCACGAAGTCCTGGAAGATGACGCCGACGGCCGAGCGCAGCTCGTCGAGGTCGTAGTCGCGCAGGTCGCGGCCGTCGAGCAAGATCCGGCCCTCGTCGGGGTCGTAGAGCCGAGCGAGCAGCTTGACGAGCGTCGTCTTGCCCGCTCCGTTCTCGCCCACCAACGCCAGCGCCTCGCCGGCCTCGAGGGCGAACGACAGGTGCCGGACGGCCCAGTTTTCCGAGCCGGGGTACTGGAACCCGACGTCCTCGAACACGAACCCTTGCTGGATGGGCTGGGGGACCGAGAGCGCGTCCGCCCTTGAGGCCACGTGGGGCTCGATCTCGAAAAACGAGAACAGGTCCGCGAGGTAGAGCGCCTGGCCACTGACGGTCGAGAACGACGCCAGCATGGACTCCAGGAGAGACCGCATCCGGCCGAACGAGCCCGCCAAAAACGTCAGCGTGCCGATCGTGTAGATGCCGATCCCGGTCCGGTACACGATGATCGCGTAGGCGGCGTAGTAGCCCAGCGTGCCCGCGGCCGAGAGCAACCCGCCCCACGACGCGCGTCGGACGGCCAGCGTCCGGTTGGCCCGGTAGTACGCGTCGGCCAGGGTCCGGTAGCGCTCGGCGAGGTAGTCGTTGAGGCCGAAGATCTTGACCTCCTTGGCCGTCTCGTCTGAGGCGCCGACGTAGCGCAGGTAGTCGAGCTCGCGGCGCTCGGGCGTCCACGAGTAGGCGAGGCTGTAGCTCTGGGCGTTGAAGTGCGCCTCGCCCAGGAACGCCGGGACGAGTGCCAGGGCGAGCAGCAGCAGCAATCCCGGCGCGAAGACCGCGAGACCGATGCCGAGCGACACGACCGTCACGGAGTCTTGGACCTGGCCGAACACCTGGCTCAGCAGGACCAGCCGGCTCGTGGTCTGGCGCCGGGCGCGCTCGAGCTGGTCGTAGAAGTCGGCGTCCTCGAAGTGGGCCAGGTCGAGGGCGGCGGCGTGCCGCATCAAGCGGACCGAGGTCTCGTTGGTAAACAGGTCGCCCAAGAGCGAGTCGCACAGCGCCGTCGCGCGGCCCAGCAGGTCGCTCAGGATGGCCAAGCCGAACTCGGCGAGCAGCAAGCCCACGATCGCGACGCCCGGCCCCGTGTCCATCCACTGCGCGACCTCGAGGACGGAGTACGAGTCGCCCGCGAGCAGGACCACGTTGTCCACGACCAGCTTGCCGAGGTAGAGCGCCGTGACCGGGATCAGCGCGCGGACGAGCCGGAGCGCGAGGTTGATGGAGAAGAGCGCGGGGCTCGTGCTCCAAACCAGCCGGAAGAGCGGGGGCAGGTTGGAGAGCGCGCCCACGCGCTCGCGGAAGGTGAGCTCGGCGGCGGCGCGTCGCGCGCGGCCGCTCCCTCTCGTTGGCGCGGCCCCCTGTCGCCCGGATTGATGCAATGCCATGCCGGTGCCACGCGGGCCGGCGCGCCGGGTTCGTCCTCGAGGGCGGAGTCAGGAATCCCGCCCTCGAGGACGTGAAGGCGAAAGACCGACCCGGCCTCGAGGGCAGCGCGGACCTGGCGTCCGGGTATGTTCGCAGACGCCTACACCACCACGCCGACCCCGACATGGACGAGACACGCTTGCGCGACTTCGTGGACTACGCCGTGACGCTCGACGGCGACGAGAAGGGCGAGGCCCAGGTCTTCCTCGACCGCTTTTTCCAGGCGTTCGGCCACGCCGGCTACAAAGAGGCCGGGGCCACCCTCGAGGACCGCGTCCGCCGGAAGGGTCGGGCGACGGGGTTCGCCGACTTGGTGTGGCCCGGACGCGTCCTCGTCGAGATGAAGAAGCGCGGCGAGAAGCTCCAGAAGCACTACGATCAGGCCCGGGACTACTGGTTCAACCTGTACCCGAAGCCTCGGTACGTCCTGCTCTGCAACTTCGACGAGGTCTGGGTCTACGACTTCGACGTCCAGCCGGACCCCGTGGACAAGGTGGAGGTGGCGCGGCTGGCCGAGCGGCGCGCGGCGTTCGGGTTCATGCTGCCCCAGCCCGAGGAGCCCCTTTTCGAGAACAACCGCGTCGAGGTCACGCGCGAGGCGGCGCACCTGGTCGCCGAGGTCTACAACGGATTGGTGGATGCCGGCGAGGAGCCGGACCGTGCGCGGCGGTTCGTGTTGCAGTGCGTCGCGGCCATGTTCTTCGAGGACGTGGGGCTCTTGCGCGACGACGTGTTTGCCCACGTCGTGGACGACTGCCTACACAACGGCGCCGACGCCTACGACCTGCTGGGCAGCCTCTTCCGCCAGATGGCCGATGCCAAGCCGGCGCGCGGCGGGCGGTTCCACGCCGTCCCGTACTTCAACGGCGGCCTGTTCCGCGACGTCGAGCCGGTGCCGCTGGGCAAGGACCAGCTGCTGCCGCTTTTGGACGCGTCGCGGCAGGACTGGCGCCGCGTCCAGCCCGAGATCCTGGGCACCTTGTTCCAGGACATCATGGACCCGGACCACCGGCACGCCTCGGGCGCCCACTTTACACACGAGGCCGACATCCAGAAGATCGTCCAGCCGACCATCGTGCGGCCGTGGCGCGCTCGGATCGACGCGACGGACACGCTCTCGGGGCTCAAGGATCTGCGCGACGACCTGCTCCGGTACCGCGTCTTGGATCCGGCGTGTGGATCGGGCAACTTCCTCTACGTCGCGTTCCGCGAGCTCAAGCGGCTCGAGATCGAGCTTATCGGCAAGGTGGCGGTGGGGTTCTCGCCGGCCGCAATCCAGCGGGCCGGGTTCGCCAAGACGAGCCGGGTCTCGGTGCGCCAGATGTACGGGCTCGACCACAACGCGTTCGCCGTCGAGCTGGCCCGGGTCACGCTCACCATCGCCAAGGAGCTCGCCAAGCGCGAGGCCGCGGCCACCGCCGACACTGAGGAGGCGGACCTGACGGGGATCCTGTTCGACGACGCGCTCCCGCTCGACGACCTGACCGAGAACGTCCGCCAGGCGGACGCGCTCTTCGCCGAGTGGCCCGACGTCGAGGCCGTCGTCGGGAATCCGCCGTTCGTGTCCAAGAACAACTTGGTCCCGGAGTTGGGCGCGGCCTACGTGGACCGGGTCCGGGCGGCGTACCCCGACGTCCCCGGCCGGGCCGACTTCTGCGTCTACTGGTTCCGCAAGGCGCACGACCACCTCGGCGCCGGCCAACGGGCGGGGCTGGTGGGGACGAACACGATCCGCCAGAACTACAGCCGCGAGGGCGGCCTCGACTACATCGTGACCAACGGGGGCACGATCACGGAGGCCGTCTCGTCGCAGCCCTGGACCGGCGACGCGGCGGTCCACGTGTCCATTGCGAACTGGGTCAAGGGCGACGCGCCCGGCCCGTTCCGGTTGTCATTTCAGCCCGGCGACGGGGCCGCCGACGACCTCGAGGTCTACGCGCTCGACCGGATCGGGCCGGCGCTCTCGCCCGAGGTGGACGTGACGGGCGCCCGCGACCTCGAGGCCAACAAAGCGGCCGACGCGTGCTACCAGGGCCAAACGCACGGCCACAAGGGGTTCCTGCTGACGCCGAAGGAGGCGGCCTCGATGCTCGAGGCCGATCCGCGAAGCGTCGATGTCTTGTTCCCCTTCATGACCGGCAACGACCTGCTGAGCACGACCCCGCCCCGGGCCAAGCGCTACGTCATCGACTTCCATCCGCGCGACGTGTTCGAGGCCCGTAGCTACCGCGACCCGTTCGGACAAGTCCAGAGCGTGGTTCTCCCAGACCGCGAGGCGAAAGCCGAAGCCGAGGCGCAACGGAACTCGGAGAAGCTGGAGGCCAATCCGAAGGCCCGGACGAACCGCCACCACGCCAACTTCCTCAACACGTGGTGGCAGCTCTCGTGGGCGCGGGGTGAGATGAAAGAGCGCCTCGAGGTCGTGAACCGCTTCATCGCCTGTCCGCAAGTGATGAAGCGGCCGACATTCGAGTTCGTCAGCACGGACATTCGCCCGAACGCTGCGCTGATGGTGTTCCCCCTCGAGGACGACTACTCACACGGCATCCTGCAGTCGAGCATGCATTGGGCGTGGTTCACCGAGCGATGCTCGACGCTTAAGGGCGACCCGCGCTACACCAGCAGCACCGTCTTCAACAGCTTCCCGTGGCCGCAGGCGCCCGCCCTCGAGGCCGCCCTCGAGGTCGCCGAGTCGGCCGTCGCGCTGCGGGCGCTGCGCCGGGACCTGATGGACAAGCACGGGATGAGCTTCCGCGACTTGTACCGGACGCTCGAGGAGCCCGGCGCGAACCCGCTCCGCACGGCCCACGCC
>NZ_JBARYR010000181.1:0-3041 GCF_049648075.1 Rubrivirga sp.
TGGGGGTTGGGGGTTGGGGGTTGGGGGTTGGGGGTTGGGGGTTGGACGGGCCGCGGCGTCCAAGTTCCCGTCCTCGAGGACGGGTGGAACCGTGCGATCGGACGTGGCGCGTCGGGATCCCTCGACAGGCTCGGGATGACGTTGTTGGCAGGGGCGTGGCGTATCGGGGAGAGCTACTCTTAACCGCCGTCGAGGTCGGGTCCGTCGAGGGGGGGGTGTCCAGAACTTTGTGTAAGCGGCCTCATCTTCCATCCTGACCGCTTCCCCCCTCATGGCAATCCCCAAAGAGCTGCTCGACCAGCTCCTCGAACACTGCGACGACCCGCAAGAACTGCTCGCACAGGGTGGCTTCCTCCACCAACTCACCGGACGGCTCGTCGAGCGCGCGCTCGAAGGCGAGATGACCGACCACCTCGGCTACGAGAAACACGGCAAGAGCACCGGAAACGCACGAAACGGCCACTCTGCCAAGACGCTCAAAGCTGAGCACGGCGATGTCGAGATCCGCGTGCCGCGTGACCGAAACGGCGCCTTCGAGCCCGCCATCGTGCCCAAGCACGCCCGGCGCCTACCCGCGCTCGATGACAAGGTGCTCTCGCTCTACGCCCGCGGCATGACGACCCGCGACAGGGCCACCTGGAGGAGCTCTACCACACCGCCATCTCGCCGACGCTGATCTCGAACGTGACCGCGGCGGTGCTCGACGACGTGGTAGCCTGGCAGAACCGGCCGCTCGACGGGCTCTATCCCATCCTGTACCTGGACGCCTTGTTCGTCAAGGTCCGCCACGAGGGCCGGGTCCAGCGCAAGGCCGTCTACCTCGCGCTCGCCGTCAACCTCGACGGCGAGAAGGAGGTGCTCGGTCTCTGGATCGCCGACACCGAGGGCTCGAAGTTCTGGCTCGGCGTGCTCACCGAACTGCAGAACCGGGGCGTCGAGGATGTCTTGATCTGCTGCGTGGACGGACTGACCGGCTTTTCGGAGGCCATCCAGGCGGTCTTCCCGCCGACGCTCGTCCAACTCTGCATCGTCCACATGGTGCGGGGCAGCCTGCGCTTCGTCAATTGGAAGGACCGCAAGGCGGTCGCTCGTGATCTGAAAGCGGTCTACCGAGCGCCAACCGAAGCCGCAGGGCGCGCTGCGCTGGTGGCCTTTGGAGAGCGGTGGGACGAGACCTATCCGACGATCCGGCCCTCGTGGGAGCGCCACTGGGACGAGCTCTCGGCCTTCTACGGCTTCCCTGACGAGATCCGCCGGGTGATCTACACCACGAACGCCATCGAGGCGGTCAACCGGCAGCTGCGCAAGGCCGTTAAGACGCGCGGGGCGCTACCGAGCGACGAGTCGGCGATGAAGCTGCTCTACCTGGCGCTCGACAAGGCGTCGCGCAAGTGGACACGGCCGATCGCCAACTGGCCGGGCGCGCTGAACCCCTTCGCCATCGAGTTCGAGGGCCGCGTGCCCCTTCCCTGACCCCAGCGTTTACACAGAAATCTTTACACCCCCGTCGAGGCCGAAGCCAGCCTCTCGATTGCCGTCCCACCCAGCCGTCATCCTGAGTAGAGCGCAGCGGAGTCGAAGGATCTCGACGCGCCATGCTGTTGCTATGGTGCCCCGCTCGTCCTCGAGGCCGCGAAACCGTCCCGGACTCCTCACAGTCGAGTCGTCCTCGAGGCCGCAGATTCCACTCGTCCACTCGTCCACTCGTCCACTCGTCCACTCGTCCACTCGTCGTGGCCCATCGCAAGCCGAACCTCCCCACCAAGACGTGTCCCGTCTGCGGCCGCCCGTTCGCGTGGCGCAAAAAGTGGGCGCGCGACTGGGACGCCGTCGTGTACTGCTCCGAGCGGTGCCGCCGCTCGAAGAACAAGTCTGGTCAGGCCTCGAGGGCGGGCTAGATCTCGACTGGCTCGGTCCTGGGCGCGGTCGCACGGACGATGCCGTACGGCCCGGCGTGTCCTGCATAGCGACCGAGTACCTGGGGCTCCACGTGCTCGTGATCGTGATCGGCCTCGAGGGCGCCGCCGGGACCGACGCGGCCGAGGCTCACCCGGTTGCCGTCGACGACGACGACCGTCTCGCCTTCAGGGACATCGCCCTCGTCGACGAACACGTAGCGCGCGTCGCCGAACTCGGCGGTCCGGTCGGTCCCGGCGCTCAACTCGACGGCCTGGAGGGCGGCCACGTCGGGAAATAACGTTGTCAGTGAGAGACGGTCAGAAGGGGCCGGCTCGATGCGACCGGAGCGGAGCGTCCCCCTTACACGGACGGACCCCTCGCGCGCGGCCTGCTCGATCAGCGCGTACCCGTTCTTGCTCCGTTGCAAAAATCCCTTTCGGGAAAGCGCTTGCAAGTTCTGCGTCACCGAGTTCGGCGAGCGGTACTCGAAGTGGTCGGCGATCTCTCTGTACGTCGGCCAGACCTTGTGCTGGTCGACGTGGCCTCGGAGGTATTCGAGGAAGGAGAGCTGCTTTTGTGTGAGCTGTCGGCGGCTCATGGTGGGGTCTGAGGACTGGGTCGAAAGTAGAGTGTCGAGTCTTGTTGCACAACTTTAAACCACATGTGCGGAATCTGTCCGTGTCACGCGCCCGGCGGTTCTTGGTCCGCGAGCGCGCGGAGCCGGATCTCCATCTGGTCCGCGACCCCCCGCACACGCTCCGGGAACGACGATTCGGTGTGCAGGCGGAGGTACGCATCGACCAGGTTCTCGACCTCGCGGCGGACGTCGTCGTCCAAGCGCATTCGCCCGGCGACATCGAGGCCGGTCCGGGCCAGGACGGCGAACGCGCGCAGGGCCGCCCGGCTCGACCGGATGCCGTCACTCGTGCCGAACGCCGCCACGCTCCCGCTCTCGAGCCGCAGCCGCCCCCCGTCGTATCCCAACGCGAGCACGTCCTCACGCTGCACGTCGGGCGCGAAGCCGAGCAGGGACGCGAGGTGGAGCTGGAGCCACGGCACCGCGTTGGCCGGATTCTCCTCCGCTTCATCGATGTGCACGAGGGCGCCGACGACCAAGTCGAGGACGAGCGGGTGGGACTCGC
>NZ_JBARYR010000182.1:0-4543 GCF_049648075.1 Rubrivirga sp.
CGGGACCGCGTCAGTCCGGGCGAGACCGTCTGGATCGACGTCGACACGCTGATGACGCACGACGTCTGCGGCCCGCCGACGATCGAGATCTTCAAGCGCGAGTTCGGCGAGCACGCCAAGGTGTGGGACCCTGAGGGGCTGGCCATCATCCCGGACCACTACATCTTTACGGCGGACGAGCACGCGCACCGCAACATCCAGATCTTGCGCGCCTTCGCCGCCGAGCACGACCTGCCGCACTACTACGACGTCGGCAGCGACCGCTACAAAGGGGTCTGCCACATGGCGTTGGCGGAGGAGGGCTTCAACCGCCCCGGCACGACGCTCTTCGGGACCGACAGCCACACCTGCACCTCGGGCGCGTTCGGCCTGTTCTCGACCGGCATCGGCAACACGGACGCGGCGCTCATCATGGGGACCGGCAAGATCTGGGTCAAGGTGCCCGAGTCGATGCGCTTCGTCTTCGAAGGCGACCTCCCACCTTACCTCATGGCCAAGGACCTGATCCTGGCCGTGATCGGTGACATCGGGACGGACGGCGCGACGTACCGGGCGATGGAGTTCGACGGCGGCGCGGTCTACGACCTCTCGGTCGAGGAGCGGATGACGCTGTGCAACATGGCCATCGAGGCCGGCGGCAAGAACGGGATCATCCAGCCGGACGAGGTGACCATCGAGTACGTCCGCAAGCGGACGATGCGCGACTTTACGCCGGTCTACTCCGCCGAAGGCGCGCGCTACCACTCCGAGCGCGTCTACGACGTGGCCTCGATGGAGCCCGTCGTGGCCAAGCCGCACGCGCCGGACAACAAGGCGGCCGTGAGCGAGGTGGCGGGAACGAAGCTAGACCGGGCCTACATCGGGAGTTGCACGGGCGGCAAGCTCGAGGACTTCGCAGCAGCGGCCAAGATCTTGCAGGGCCAGGAGTGCCGCGTTGATACCTACGTCGTGCCAGCGACGACCGACGTGCGCAAGGCGCTGTGGACGGAGACCGTCGGCGGCGAGACGCTGGCCGACATCTTCGAGCGATCGGGCGCCAAGGTCGGCCTGTCGAGTTGCGCGGCGTGCCTGGGCGGCCCCGTCGACACGTTCGGGCGGACCCACGGCGACGAGGTCGTGATCTCGACGACGAACCGCAACTACCCCGGCCGGATGGGATCGAAGCAGTCCTCGGTCTACCTCGCCTCCGCGCTCACCACAGCCGCTTCAGCCGTCACCGGCGTCATCACCGACCCCCGCGACGTGCTCGTCGCCTAGCGTCGACGGGCTCAAAGGTTCGGGGTTCGTCACCTGCGACCTCGAGCGCTGGACTTCACCTCGAGGCCGGACCTCGACCTCGAGGACGACACTGTTCGTGATTCCAACTGCGAACCGGCACGAAGCCGAACCCTGAACCCTGAACCTCATGAACGACATCATCCGCGGCAAGGCCTACGTGTTGGGCGACCACGTCGACACGGACCAGATCATCCCGGCGCAGCACTTGGTCTACAGCCTGACCGACCCCGAGGAACGGAAGCTCTACGGCGCCTACGCGCTGTCGTCGGTCCCACCGGAGCAAGCGGGACTCCCGACGGGCAACGTCCCGTTCGTCCTCGAGGGCGAGCATCGGAGCGAGTACACCGTGATCGTCGGCGGCGGCAACTTCGGGTGCGGGTCGAGCCGGGAGCACGCGCCGTTCGCGCTGCGCGAGGCCGGCATCGAGGCCGTGGTGGCGGAGAGCTACGCGCGCATCTTCTACCGCAACGCCGTCGACGGCGGGTTCCTGGCGCCGTTCGAGACGGCCGAGCCCCTAACCGCGCGCGTCCGTACCGGCGACGAGGTGGAGCTCGACACGCGAGCAGGCCTGTTTACGAATGTGACGACGGGCGAGAGCTGGGCGCTCCAGCCGCTCGGCGACGTAGCCGACATCCTCGAGGCCGGCGGCGTGTTCAACTACGCCCGGCAGCAAGGCCTCATCCCGAGCTAGCGCTCGCGGGGCAAGGGAAGCGCAAACGGGCATGGGCTCGTCCTCGAGGCCGTGCCGTCGCGTTGGTTTTCGCCCTCGAGGGCGCGCGTCAACTCGACCACGCGTGGAGCACATCCCGATCCGACCTCGAGGTCGATCAACGCACCGCGCCGCGCACGAGGGCGACCCGGTGGGTCGCCCCTACCCAAGAACCGAGGGATTCGCGGAGCACGGCCCTTGTACCGCCGCGGCCTCGAGGACGAGTGCGCCCCGCCTCGAGGGCGTGTAGGACGGAAGCGGTCCCGGAAGCGCTTTGTTGTTAAGTGTCTGTGGCGCAACCGCTTCCAGGACTACGTCTCGGCATCGACCGGCCGATAGCGGCGTTCGACCACCACATCCACCCGGACCCGCCATGACCTTCCGACTCCGCTTCCCGACCCTGTTCTCCAGCTTCCGCGCCGCCGCCAACGTGGCGCGCGCCTCCTACTGGGGACGCTGCCCGCACTGCGACGTCACGACGCCGTGGGCCGTCAACACGATGCGCGGTGAATACCGCTGCATGACCTGCCGCCGCTCGACGCTGTAGCGGCCGTCCTCGGACACGCGACCACGGACGCAGCCGACCTCGAGGACGGTCGCGTCTCTTCCATGCCAGTCGTCGTGGTCCGGTAGCTTGGGTCATGACTGTCCCCGACCCCGGCGAGTTGTCTCGCACCACGCGACTCACCGCCGCCGCCGCCGTGCTCGTGACAACGATCGCCGTCTTTCTAACAGCGGGCGACCGACCCTGGCAGTCCGTTGCCGCCGTCGTCATGGTCGCGCTGCTGCCCTACGTCGCCTTCGTCGCGCTGGCGCGATGGGCGAGCGGCGTGGTCACGGCCGAGGCGGTCGTGTTCGCCGGCTTGGTCCTCGCGGTGTTCTTCGCGGTCGGGATGTACGCGCTCGCGTTCGTGATCGCACCGGGTCCGCGGAGCGCATCGGCGCCGCTCGGGGTGCCGCTGTTCCAGTCGGGCGCCGTCGCACTCGCGGGCATCGGAGCCGCCATCGCGCGGTGGCGCGCTCGGCCTCGAGGACGGAACGGCCAGACCTAGGGGTGGTTAGCGAGCTAGCCCGCCACCCCACCACGGCCATGCTCCCTCGCTTCGCGCTCGCAGCTCTGCTCGCGATCCCGCTTGCATCCGCCCAGCCAGGCGCGTTCGGCATCGGCGGGACCTCCCTCGAGGTCGGGACCGCCGTCGACATCGCGGACGACGGGGCCGTCGCCCTGGGCGCGAGACATTTCTCCCCGTTCGACATCGACCCGGGACCGGGCGAGACCATTATCCCCGCAGCCGGCTTCGAGGACGGGATGGTCGCGGTCTACGAGCCGAGCGGCGCGTTGCGGTTCGCGGTCCCACTCGTCAGCGGCGGCTCGGACGACGTGTACGACGTCGCGTTCACACCCGACGGCGGCGTCGCGGTGATCGGGCACACCGGCGACGTGATGGACCTCGACCCAGGACCCGGCGAGACCTTGGTCGAGGCGCCCGGCCTCGAGGTCCGCATCTTCGTCGCCGTCTACGACCGCGACGGCTCGCTCCGATACGGGTTCGGCCTCGAAGGCCTGGACTTCGTCCAAGAAGGCGCGATCGCCGTCGACGATGCTGGAAACGCGATCATCGCCGCGACGCTCAACGGCACCACCGACTTCGACCCGACCGACGGCGCGGACGTGAGGACGGGCACCAACGACGCCGTCGTCGCCTCGTACGGCACGGACGGATCGCTCCGCTGGCTCAACGTCCTCGAGGGCGACACGTCACGGTCTCGAGGGCTCGACGTGGCCGGCTCGCGCATGTCGATGGCGGCCACGTTCAGCGGGACCGTCGACCTCGATCCGGGCAGCGGCGTGTCGGAGATCGGATCGGCGGGGGCGCTCGATGTGCTGGTGGTGTCGGGCCGGACGGACGGGGCCGTCGACGCCGGCTTCGCCTTGGGCGGACGAGGCGCAGACATCGCGTTCGACGTGGCGGTCGACGACACCGGTCGGACCGCGGTCCTGGGCCGGATCCAGTCGCCGACCGACCTCGATCCGGGACCGGGCGAGGTCGTGATCGGAACCGACGGCGGCGGCCTGCTCGGCGCACCGTTCGTCGGACTCTACGACGCCGACGGCACCTTCCGATTCGCCGCCAACCTGGGTGCGCTCGCCGTGAGCGGGATCGCCATCGAGGACGGCCGAGCGGTCTACTCCGGTAGCCTCCCGAGCGGTGACTACGACATCGACCCGAGCGCAGGGACCACGACCCTCACGACCGACGCCGGCTTCGACGGCGTCGTGGTCGCCCTCGAGGCCGACGGGTCGCTGCGGTGGTACCAGTCGGTCGTCGGGACCGGCGGAGGCGACAACGCGCTGGCGGTCGCGGTGAACGCGGGCGGCACGGTCGCGACGACGGGTCGGTTTACCCGGTCCGTGACGCTGGGTCCGAACCTGGCGTTGTCCTCGAACGGTGGCGACGACATCTTCGTGGCGGCGTACAGCGCCGGCGGTACGATCGTCGGCGGCGGTCCGACGGCGGCGGACCCCGACCTCGAGGCGTCGCGCCCGTCGATCAC